>NZ_JCALDR010000036.1:0-15526 GCF_059812965.1 Mycobacterium sp. NGS29 | reverse complement strand
TCGGGCTAGATGGGAAAAAATTCCATAGCGGTGTGGACGACTCGCTGACATGACGAAGGCCCCGCGTGAGCGGGGCCCCTGTCGGAGGGTTTGAGCCGAGTTGGCGCTCGGTTCCGGGTCCGCACCCGTTGCCCCTGAAAGGGACGTGACTTGGCAGTCTCGTCTCACGGTAGCGCATACCTGTATCAGGTTCCAGAGGGCGCGCGCCGTGATCTCTTCGGTAGTTATCATCGGACGCCGTTAACAGCGTCGTCGCGGCCGCTGACTGCGGCCCCTGCGACGTATCGCGGGTGCAGTCCGGCTTACCCGCGTCGCGGTGTCATCCGCACCGCCGGTGTTGCCGAGGTATTGGCGATGCGACGCGGCCGGCGCCTGGCCGGCCGGGACCTGCCGCCCCCGAGCACGTTCGTCGCCCTCAACCTCGACGACCAGGCCTACGCCGGGGTCCCGTGCTGGAGCGCCGGCCCCGCCGGCTGGGCGCACATCACGGTGGCGGTGGCCTACGACCTGCACTACCACCGGGTGCGGCCGCTGATGTGCAACGGCGGCATCGCCAAACCCACCCTGATCGTGATCGCCGCGGCCATGGCCCGCTACGCCGACCGGAGCACCGGACGGGGCTGCCGACCCACCAACGCCCAACTCGAACGCGACACCGGCTACGACGAACGCACCATCCAACGCGCCCACGAATGCCTGCGCCTGCTCGGGGTGGCCACCGAGATCCTGCGCGGCCGCCAGCGCACCTACACCGAACGCATGGCCTCCTGGCGGATGGGCGATCGCCACCGCGGCTGGGCCTCCGTCTGGGCACTACACGACACCGCCCTAACCACCCGGATCGTGCACAGGATTATGCACAGCTTGTCACCCCACCTGGAACGGTCCCCACTAACCACTACACCCCCCTGTCTGGGCAAGCTGGTTACTACCCACGCGGGCGCTCACCGCGCCCGGCACCGCGGCGCTGCGCGCCGCCGAGCACCGGATGAGACAGGCCGGCGCCTGGCCGTGCGGTGGCGCGCTGATCCACACGCCCCCCCGTGGGCCCGCAGGTTCGGTGCCAGCAGTTGGGCGGCGATGCTGGCCGCGCCGGCGGCCGCCGGCTGGACACCGCGCGATCTGAACGCGCTGGTGTCCGACTGGCTCGGCGCCGGGCATCGCATCCCGGACGCACCGCCGCGACCGATCGCCCTGCTGGGCACCCTGCTGGCCTGGCACAGCGCCCACAACACCCTGGCCGACCGGCCGGCCGCCCTGGATGAGGCCCGCGAAGCTCACGAACGCACCGCCCGAGCGGCGGCCCGCCAGATAGCCCGCGAGGCCGACCACGACGCTCACTGCAAGGGCCGCGCTGCGGGCCGAGCTGCGGCCACCGGGCCCGGCCGTGCGGCGGTCTTCGCTGAGCTCGCCTACGCGCGCCGCCGTGCCGCCACCCGACGCACCGCAACCGCGGCCGCCGAACACACACGCGTGAGCGCGGTGATCGAGAATGCTCGCCGCGATGACCAGCGCACCCCTGACATGTCTCGCTGGGACTTGTGGCGCTAACCGCACCCATGGGAACCGTTGCCCGCTCTTTCCCCTTCGGTAGCGGTCGGGCGGGAACCAGCGCGACAGTCGAGCAAATCGGGCGGCCCGCAGCGTGGGTCCGTTTTGGTGTTTGGACTTCGCCCCGCTCCGTTTTCAGCCGTCTGGCCCGCCACTTATCCTCGTCTGGCCTGCTGTTTTCCCGATCATTCTCGCTCATTACGTCCTGTGCGTCCCGGCCTCGCCGAAATCACCCCGGCCGCACAGCAATTCACCGATATTGACTGCCTGACGATGTGGCACATTGGCACAAGGTGATGCAAGCATGGGTGGAGCGAACCTTTCGGTCCGCTCCACCGGCCATCTCGCCCTGGTCGGTGATCATGCGGTGAGAGGTGCTGGGGTGCTGACGATTTCGCCGCCGATGAAGCGGCATTCGGTGCGCTACTACAACGACACCGCACGAGCGGCGCTGTCAGCGGCGGGCCGTGCGCGCGCCGGCGGAGGGTTGGCCGAGTACTACTCCGAAGGCGAGACCCGCGCCCCGGTCTGGTTGTGTGTCGGGGACACCGAAAAGGCCGCTGCGTTGGTGGGTTTGAGTGCTGCTGACCGTGCTGGCGGACCCGCGGACATGGATGCGGTGGCGCGTTGGCTTGATGACGGAACCGCCCCCAACGGGGCTCGCGGGCGGGCGTTTAACGCGCGTTCCACCCATGGTTTCGACCTGACGTTTTGTGCCCCGAAGAGTGTGTCGATGTGGCGGGCGTTGGCTACCGATGACGTGACTAGTAAAGCCCTTCTGGACGCTCACAACGTGGCCGTGCGCGAGGCGATGGCGTACCTGCACACCCACGCCGGCTACACCCGTGTGCACAACCCGCAGACCGGACGCAAAGACCTGCAACGGTTGCCCGGTCTGGTCGCTGCGGCCTACCAACACGAGACGTCGCGGGCCGGTGATCCGCACCTGCACACCCATGTCCTGTTACCGAATACTCAGCCCCGTGCCGATGGCACGCTGGTCTCGATCGACTCCAAATCGCTGCACCATGAAGCCAAGGCCGCGGGGATCATTTACCAGATCACGCTGCGCCACGAAACCCATCAATCCCTGGGACTGGAATGGGGTCCGATCGACCCGCATACCGGCATGGCCGAGATCGCCGGGGTGGATCGCGACCAGCTGGCTGCGGGGTCACAACGTTCCACTCAACTGCGCCAGTGGGCCGAGCACAATCTGGTCCTCAACGAGGCCGCCGAGGGTAGCGCGGCGCAACTGGCGGCCGCTCAGCGGGCGACGCGCCCGGCCAAGCCCGAGCACAAGTCGTGGGCCGAATTACGCCAGGAATGGGCCACCCGCTTCGGGGAGTTCCTGATCGAAGAACAGGCTCAAGTCCAGGCGCGTCGGCAGCGCCAAACGCAGCCGATCAACGTGCTTACGGCGGCGCGAACGGCCGCGGCGGGTATCGACAAACCCGCGTTCACTCGCGCTGATTTGATCGAGACGATCGGCGCGCGGATGCCAGTCGTCGTCAAGGGCGCACCGGTCGGGCCGCGAGACCTTCTCGAAGCGATGGCCGAGCGGCTGGGCGTGCGCATCAACCAGCCGCGCCAGGCCCACGAACGCGAAGGCCATGACCGGTTCACCGTGGCCCCGGTGCTGGCCGAAGAGACTGCCATCGTGGAGCTGATGGGGGCGCGTGACCCGCGCGGCGTGCTCGACCCAGACGTCGTGGACACCGCCGGTTTGTCACCCGATCAAGCCCGCGCGATCACCGCGATCGCGTCCTCGCCGTGGCTGATCCAACCTTTGTCGGCGCCCGCCGGCGCCGGGAAAACGACGTCTCTCAAAGCGCTGCGCGCCGCGGCATACCGGGGAGGGAAAACGCGGGTGCTGGTGGCTGCACCGACCGGCAAAGCCGTCGATGTGGCGGTGCGCGAAGGAGCCGGCGACACCGGCTACACGGTGGCTAAAGCCCTCAAACATCTGCGCACCGGTGTGCTGCGCCTGGATCACCGGACCCTGGTCGTTGTCGATGAAGCCGGCATGGTCGGAACCCCCGATCTGCGGGAACTGTTGACCGCCGCCACCGCCGCCGGCGCGAAAGCAGTCCTCGTCGGTGACGCCTATCAACTGGCCCCGGTCAAGGCCCGCGCCGGCATGTTTCACCAGCTGGTCGAGGACCTGCCCTGGGCGCAACGACTGTCCGAAGTGTGGCGTATGCATGATGCCGACGAACGCGCCGCTTCCCTGGCGGTGCGCAACGGCGGACCTCAGCCGCTGCGCCGCGCGATCGCCTGGTACCGCACCCATGGGCGACTGCATACCGGTGACGGGCTGACCATGGCCCACGACGCGCTGGCCCGCTATCAGGCCGATCGGGCCGCGGGCAAAGACGCGGTATTGATGACCGACAACTGGGAAGTGTGCGACGCGCTGAACACCCGCCTGCACCACCACACCGTGCCCGCTGATGCCCCCACCGTCACCGGTGCTCGCGGGCATCGGATCGGTGTCGGCGATATCGTCATCTCCCGCCGCAACGACGCCACGGTGCACGTCGTGGAGGCCACCGACACCACCACTGTGGCCGACCCGGTCCGCAACGGCCACCGCTGGCGGGTCTACAAAGTCGACACCGCCAATAACCGCATCGCCGCGCGCCGCCTCACCGATGGTGCGCGCGCCCTGTTCACCGGCGACTACCTCGCCGAGCACGTCCATCACGGCTACGCGGTCACCGTGCACGCCTCCCAAGGTGTCACCGCCGACACCGCCCACGCCGTGCTCAGCGACCGCGCCACTCGCGCCCTGGCTTACGTCGCGCTGACCCGCGGCCGTGACCACAACCACCTCTACCTGTATGAGAAAAACGCTGGCGAAGCCGACCACGAACGCACTGCGGTGCTCGCCGAGAGCGGGGTGCATCTGGCTCAACGCGGCACCAGCCGCGCCGCCGCCGCCCTGCTGCGCCAGGTGCTCGCTCACGATGAGCGGGCGCGCACCGTCCTCGATGTCGCCGCCGACACCGACCGCGCTTACCAACCCGCCCCAGTGCGCGCCCTGCGTGATCACCACGAGCGCACCCGCGCCCGGCTGCGCGCCGACTACCGCGCCCACACCACCCCTGCGACCATCTACGATCTGGCTGCCGAGCTGCCCGCACTGCGCGCCGAAATCGACTTCCTGCAGGCCGCCAGCACCGCCAGCCCCGGCGCCCTCTACTACCCGACCGAGACCGCGCTCGCCGACCTCGACGACACCCACCGCCGCGTCATCACCGCGATCACCGCCAACATCCACACCGTGCAAGCACTGCACCTGCACCCCGGCGCCGACAAGCACGGCGCACTGGCCGCGCTCGTGGCAACCGCACACGACCAGAATCACCACGTGCTCGCCCTGACTGCCAGCCCGGCAGCCCGCGACTACGCCGCACACCACCCCTACGCCGACGCCGGCGGCCACCTCGACAGCTCTCGCACCACACTCGGGAACAAGCCCCTGGACCTGCCCCTCGGCAGCCTGATCGTCGTCGACGACGCCGACCACCTCAGCGCCCATAACCTGTGCTGGCTCACCAATGCTGCTGGGAACACCAACACCAAACTCATCCTCATCACCACCACCGGACACCACCACGAACCCGCCCACAACCTGCTCACCGCGCTCCAGCAGAACTGCCTGACCTTCCACGAACTCGGAACCCCCGACTCACACCGAAAACCGCAGCCCCGCACCGCGATTGAGCGTGCCGAACGCCACCTAGCCACTACCAACACACCCCACGCCACCCACAACCAAAACACCGAACTCCTGCACAACCAGGCCGTCGAATTACTCCACCGGCGCACCCAGCTCATGCACCGCCTGCGCGACATCGCCGACGCCGCCGCCAGCCTCGACAACCTCGCAGAGCGCTCCCGCCACCGCAGCCACGACCGCGGCTACGGGCTAAGCCTCTGACAAACCAGGAATAAGGGCCTTACTTTGAGCCCAAAAATCCGCGAGCGGCGTCGTCGCGGTGAGTGGGTTGAGGTTCAGCACGCGGCGCGTTTGAGCGTTGAGATGCTCCGAGGTCGTCGAGAACACGACCATCAGGTCGTTGTGCGCATCAGCGAGGACGGCGTCTCGATCAGCGTCGTCGCTGGCGGGGAGTGGTTCAAACCGCGCGGCGGTAGCCGTGTTGATTTCGGCGCGGCGCTGCTCGCAGCGCCGCAAAATCATGGCGACGCGCTCCCTGCAGCCCGTCAGCACGCGATCCTTACGTTCGCCTTCCTCATATTGCCGGGTCGCCGCCGCACACAGGTCCGTCAGGTCATCCAACAATGCTTCCCCATGACGCGTGCCGAACATCACCGTGTCCAACTGTTTGCGATCGACGTCTCCTGCGGCATGTATCGCAGCCGCCAGCTCTTCCAGTGTCATCGGTGCTTGTTCGGCACTGAGAGTTTCCTGCCAGCCCGCCAGCCGCTGCTGGCGGTGCTTCCAAGCTGCCACCGCCGCAGCATGCTCGGCGATCAGGATGAACTCGACGGCCAGATCGAACGTCATCAATGCCTGACCGACTTGCGACCCTCCCCAATTCCGGAACTGTTTGGGCGGCCGCGGTCGCGGCCGCGGCTCGGTCAGCATCGCTGCCACTGTCCCAATAAAATCTGCTTTCGCGCTCATCGCCGCGGCAACTCAGCGCGCACCCCGCACACCCACGCCGCGTACACCACGTTCGCCAAGTCCTCGCCGTAGCGTTCCCAGCACAACAACGCTTCCATCCGGCGGGCCTCCACGAAATACTGTGCGTGACTGACGATTTGCGCCGCATTTTCGAGGCCGTCAAGCCCGGGGCGTTGCGTGCCCACCAGCAGCTGAGCCTTGTCGTACTCGGAGGCCAGTGCCGCCCACTCCTCCTTCGCCGGCCAGTTCCCTGCCACCAACGCCTGCGCTACTGCCTGCGCCACCGCGGACACACCCTCGGTGTCATCACCGAAAACCAGCCGCCGTACCAACTCTCGGCAATACTTGCGCATCACCGACGCATCGGCATCCTTCACAGCGGCATACAGTGCTGGGTCCACCGTTTTCAGCCGATGCGAACGATCCCGCGACAGCTGCGACGCCAGACTATCCACACCCGAAGGCGCCACACCGACGGCCATCTCAGGCACCGGGTCCTCGGTCAGGTATTCCGACGGCAACGCCCACGACGTCGCCACCGCCGACACCTCCTCACCCAACGACCGCGCCGCCCGCACAGCCTTATCGGCCGGATTTACCCAGCCGAACCAGCGCGCATCGAAATCCTCGTTGAAGACCGCCGCGATCGGCATCGTCTTATGCAGAAAAACACCCGGCGGGATATAGGTAGCGCCGTCGTTGGTGGCCACCCATAACGAAATCCCGCCCGTCCGATCCCGGGACACCGCCACCGCCCAATCCAAACCCGGATCCGTTACCGACGCCGCACCAGCAAGATCCGCCACCGCCAGACGCGCCCGCCCAAGATCAGTCTCCGCGCTGTCCCGAACGACCTGCGAAACGCGGCGCCGACCACCCACCGGCATCAAACCAGCAGAACTACCGCCAGCAGTCGACACCGCTCCCTCAGCCGCAGCCGCCAAACCCGCCGGCGAAGCCGCACCCACACTGGCCGGCGCCGGATTCGACATCGCCGGCGGCAACACCGACCCATAAGGCGCCAACCCGGCCCCGGCTCCCATCGCGGGCATCCCCGCGCCCGAAGGCGCCGAAGAGATCGGCGCCGCAACAGGAGCCGCAGCCGGCGCCGCCGCTGCGGCAGTACTTTCCACCGGAGCCGCCATCAAAGGTGTCAACGGAGCCGAAGGAGGCGCAGCCGCCGGCATAGCTCCCGCCGCCGACGCCCCAGCCGCCAAACCACGCCCGAAATCCGCGCCCAACGAAGACAACGCAGGCGGAGGACTCACCGGTGACGACAGACCGGCCGTCGACGGAAAGCCCGTGGCCCCAGGGAATTTGCCGAAACCCTGCAACATCGACATCGGAAACCCGGGCACACCACCCCCGCCACCCGGCATGCTCGGCAACGAAGGCAAACCACCGCCACCGAGCGACGACAACGGACTCAGAGCCGCCTTGGGCGGCGGACCCAGTTCCCCATCTGGTGAATGTGAGACTATGCGTCCGTCGGGCGTCCGGGGACTTCTCTGCCCACCTGGAGAGTGGTCGCCTGCGACACCTGCGGCGGGTTGGGGTGGCGGCACATTCGGAGTGGGCTCATCAGGAGACTGATCTGAAGTCAATCCATTCCCTGTTTGTTTTATTCTCGGCTCTTTGCCTCCGTTAGGGCTGAGCGGGAATCGGTTGGTGAAGAGCAAAGTGTCTTTGGCGACGTGTGCCCGCAGCTGTACCTGTGCCTCGTCAATCATGGCCCGATGAGGTGCAAGGATTACCGCTACCTGCGCAATCGACTGACCGCTCATACCCCGGAGGAACGCCTGGATTTCCTGATGAAAATCATTGTTCTCACGCAGCATCACCCGCTTCGTGTATTCGACATCGCCCGCACTGCGCTTAATAAGATGACCGCCGAAGCTCATCATTTCCGCAATTTCGAACTTGTCCGACACCTCACGGCTATAGGCGTCATACGCCCGATCAGCACCCTCACCGGCCGTCCAATGCGTGCTGAACACTTGATGCATCGCCCGGTGGGCCTCCGTCGCCGCATCTTCGGTTATCCGGCCGTTCTCGCGCCACTGCTCGCCAAGCGCGGCTACCTGCGTTTCCGAATCCGACGGCCACACCAACGGCCCGAACAACAGCGTCACAAACGCGCCCTGCGGAGGCGGATGATCACCAGCCACATGGGGAACCGCCGGAACACCCGGATGCGACAACGGGTTCGACGCCGACTCGAGATGAATCTTCAGCAGCTTCTGTATCTGCCGGTTATTCCGCTCCGCCCACCAGTCCGGGACCTCAACACCAGACACTGTTGCCATATTTCAATTCACCTCGGAAGACCGCACGCGTCGACCAACGCGAATATCGCGTCATTACGCACATCTGTGAGTCGGTTTACTTCGCTGGTTGACGAATTCCCCATCGCTGCGGTTGTTTGATCAAGGGTGGCCTTCATATAACCCCGAGCTGCCGCTGAGACGTCGGCGGGGACTGCTGGAGTAAGCGAGTTTTGCACCGCTGAGACACTATTAAGAGCTCGCAGCACCATTGGTAAATTTGCGTCACCACCTGCGACTCGAACTCCACCCTGCCCCTCTTGCCCTCGCACAGAAAGGTCAAAACCTCGACACAGACCGTCTTTAGCGGCGGCTATTTCTCCCACGCTGAATTGCGCTGTTGTCGTCGGCGAGCTTGCCCCGCCGCGCGATGGTTGCGTCGAGTCAACCGGTGGATGCGTGGCGTCATTTAGCACTGAGTAAGTAATGGCTCCGCCCGCCGCGCTCGTAGCGGCTACGACTATCAGGGTCAGCATCGCCCACGCCCAGAATCGCAACCCCGATCGTGGCTGAACCTCGTTTCGTACCATTCGACCTGATGACAAGGGACCTGGTGCTGCTGGCGGGGGCACGGTTATCGAGGGAGTTTCCCCCCTTGACCACGGCGATGGACTCGACATGCCGTCCTTTCCTATGTGCTTAGAGCACCTGAGTTCGCCGCTTCTGCGGCCTCGACCGCAGCAATAGAAAATTCCCGGCTTCCCATGTTGGCGGCCACCCGAACTTTCGCCTCGGCCTGGCGCGCCGCTACCGACCCGCTCATCGTGCTAATCAAGCCTGCTACGTATCCACCGCATTGCAGGACGCCGGCACTTGGGCCGGGCTGTGGCGCAGCCGCGGCATCCGCGACCCCTAACCCCCCACGCGTCGCCTCTGGGTCCATCGCAAACGTCGACATAGGCCAATCGTATGCACACCCACCGACGCTGCGCCGCAACGGAACCAGTCCAATATGACGAGGTGCCTCGGATCGCGCCAATTCACACTCGAACCGTCTTTTGCGAGAACCCCCCGCTTTTCAACGTCGTGTCACCCTTCGCCCTTAACGTTGGTGAACATGAATAAAGCGGCGCAGAGACAGTACGAAAAGGCCATAGAGTCGCTGACGGTTGCCGAGGAGGAGCTCGAATCTGCGCTGAACCGTCAGGCCGATCCGAGAGATAGTGGCGGCCGTTGGGCGCGGGTGCGGGCGTTACAAGCGCAGGCTCAGCTGCACATCTTGCACAGCATCTCTCACGACCTCGAAGCTATCTCCGACGCGATAGACACGACGACCTAACTTTTCGAGCTTCACCCACGGAGGAGCCCTGTCTCGTTTCTAGGGAAATGAGACACCCCAAGGAAGCCCCTCTGTCCACCTATCGGCCCAGGTCGCGGCGTCTCATTTCTTGTCTCACATCGCGTGTCTCAGATCCTTGATGTCGGAGGGCAATGAGACGGTAGCGGTGTGACAACGATTCTCGGATACGCCCGTGTGAGTACCGCGGGCCAGGACCTCGATGCGCAGCTAGTCGCCCTCGCTGCCCAGCGCGTCGAATCCTGCCATATTTTCACCGACAAGCTCTCAGGTGCGGTGAATACCGACCGGCCGGGCCTGGCGGCTCTGCTGCACTATGCGCGCGAAGGTGACACCGTGATCGTTACCGCCATCGATCGTCTCGGGCGATCCGTAGCGGAAATTACACGTACCATCTCCGAACTAGGTGATCGCCGAATCGTGTTGCGCGCCATACGTGAAGGGGTAGATACGGGCACCCCGACAGGTCGTGCCGTCGCCGCCATCATGGCCACCCTGGCCGAGCTTGAACTTGAACTCGGCCGAGAGCGCCGCGCTGTTTCTCGGGCCTCCCGGCGAGCACGCTCTCTACCGGCCACTAAGCCCGCCAAACTCACCCTTGAGCGACAGCAGCAACTCCGTCGTCTCGCCGAGATGGGAGAGCCTGTCCACGAACTTGCCAAAGCTTTTGGCATCAGTCGAGCAACGGCATACCGGTACGTTTCCGCGCCCGCAGACAATCCAGCACCGGAGTCGACTCAACCGTGAATCTGACCGAGCTGGGCGCAGCCCTAGGCCCCTTCTTCGATATCCCAGGCAGCCCCTCACACAAGCAGCTCCGCGACGCATTCACCCGCCACGGCCTCAGTCATCTCGACCCGGCGCCAGAAGGAAGAACACCGAACGGGACCCCTCTGGGCAAGATGAACCGAATACGACATGTCTTCACCGCTCCGGCCGCGCACACGATGACCGCAGGATTGCCGTTAGCCCGAGAACTTGTGGCGCTTTGTCGTGCTCACGGGGGCTTTAACCCCAGCAGCGAAAGCTATGCCGGCAGCGGGAAAGTGACCCAGCTAGTCCAGGCCTTCGCCCCGCTCGGGTTCACTCTCGACCCTGACGGTTCGGTACGACCGACCGTGATCGACAACCTCAGCGGCACGGAACTCACCGCGGCGCTGCGCACCTATGTTGACAGGATCAACCTCAACCCCGACGACGCCCCGCTACAGGTGGGCACGGGAAAAGAACTCGATGAAGCCGCGGCCCGACACGTTCTGAAAGAGCTTCTGGGCAACTACTCAGTGTCAGACAACTTCCCCGTCACGTTGACCAACGCTTTCACCGCGATCGGCATGGCCACCCCCACGGAGCTGCCAAAGCTCGATTCCGATCCGCACCGTGCAGTGCATCAATGCTTGTTCCTGCTGGCCATCGCAGTCAATCGACTCCGGAACGACGCTGGCACTGGCCATGGACGACCTGGACCACCAGGCAAGACCACCGCGTTGAACCCAGCGGAAGCTCGCCTCGTCGCCCGCGCAACCGCACTAGTTGCGGCAGCGCTGCTCGACCAACTCGACGGCGACTGAGGTTCTTATGTGGCGGTGTCAAGGCCGTCGATTGTGGGACAACGCCGTGAAAGACTGGCGGTTATGGATGATCGAGCAGTGGAGATGGCACGCCACTCGAAGAACGTCACGGCCGCCGTCGAAGCCATGAGCGGGCCTTTTGGAGGGGTATGACCGTGCCGCGGCGACCGGCGGCGCCCCCGACCCCGGTCTGATCGACTACATCACTAGGCAAATGGTCCGCGATGGCGAATCGATTCCTGCCGGCATTTGGGATCTGCTGAGCGGACTGACCGCGTTGAACCTACTTACCCTGCTGGCGCGCGTCGAGGAACTCAGCGACGTCCCGAAGCAGGTGTCTCTCGACCTATACGCCGACGCGGCCAAGAAGCTCAACGGCGAAGCCAAGCCAAGCCAAGCGCCTGAATCTCGCGACTGACGGCGCTCATCGCGAATCCCCGACGTCTCGGGACGTCAAGATTCCTCAAGATCAAGCAGTTCCGACCATAGATCCTTGGGAACTGACCCAAAGAAAAAACCCCGGCCGCGTCATGGCTCAAGGCCAGAGAGGCGGATCGCGGGGACTTCTGACAGCTATGTTACCTCGGAACGCCAAAAGGAGTCCAGTGTCAGAGACACCCCAGCAGGCCGAGGCACGCCGCGCCGCCGCGCTCGATCGGGCCATATCAAACCCGCGATACGCGTCCTATTTGCAGGCTGCCGGCCACGACAAGAATCTCGCGCGCAAGCTCTATATCTGGGATCGCGATCTATCGACCGCCATCCTTGCCGATCTGGCCATCGTCGAAGTTGCGTTGCGCAACGCCCTGCACACCGCGTTGACCAATGCCCACGGACCCGCGTGGTACCAGACCATCGCCCTTGATGACCGCTCACTGAAGCAGGTCGAACGGGCCTGGGGTTACCTCCGCAATCCCGTGCAGGGTCACCCCTCGACACCAGGACGACTGATCGCGCAATGCACCTTCGGAATGTGGGTCAACCTCCTAGACGCCGGCGGCTACGCCGGTCGGGAGCCGCGCCGCATCCACGCTGACTACGAGCAACTATGGAGATCGACGCTACGGTCAGCATTCCCCGGCGGCCGCCACGAGGCGCGAAGCGACCCGAGCCCCCATGCGCGGTTCACCCGGACATGGGTTCACTCCGTGGCGAAAACCGTCAACGTCCTTCGCAACCGCGTCGCCCACCACGAACCCCTCCACAACGGATTTCCCCTACCTGGTCAACGTTCCGGACCGCGACAGCCGAGCCGACTGACCGCCGCCGAAGGGGTCGAGGCCTACATAAAGCTCACTCGCATGATCGATCGCAACCTCGCAGAATGGATCACCGACAACACCAAAGTCACCGCGTTACTGAACACACGCCCGCGATAAGAAGAGAGACGCAACAAGGCTAAAACGTACGCGTTAGCGACCGCATAGCCCCAGGTCGCGGGCGTCAGGGCCAGCAGTGAAATTCACCGGGTCGATGACTGGACCCGATTCATAAAACCCGCCCTCAAACACACCCATGGCGCAGACGGTAACGGGCAGAAGTAACGTCACCGCAGACACCTAGACATCCAGCAATCCATATTCCTGTATGTATGGATGGCTGGATGTATAGTTACTGCATGATTTGGTCACTCGTGCACACCAAAGGTGGGGTCGCCAAGACCACGACCGCGATGTTTTTGGCCGCCGCAGCGACCAGGCGCGGTATCCCCACGCGCGTTCTCGACGCCGACCCGCAGGGTTCGGCGGCGTCCTGGGCGGAACGAGCGGCATCAGTCGATATGCCGCTTCCCTTCACGGTCACACCTGTTACAGCTGATGACCTCGGAGGACTGACTAGCACGCCCGATGAGCTCATCGTGCTCGACACCCCGCCGGGCACTGCGGCGGCGATCGACGCAGCGATCGACGCGGCTGACTTAGTGATCATTCCGTCCGGGCCGCGCTCGGCCGACATTGACCGCGTGTGGCCGACGCTGGACATCACCGCACACCGTCCCACCACCATCCTGTTGACGTTGGTCGATCTGCGGAAAGTCGAGGCCACCGAGATACCGCTGGCACTGGCCGACGCAGGGGCACCCATTCTGCGCACCGTCGTGCGAGCGCGTACCGCCGTTGAGCGGGCATTCGGCAGGTGCATTCCCCGCTATCTGGGTGATTACGCCGACGTGTTCGAGGAGCTGACCACCGCCATGGCACCAGCACTCCAGGAGGTGGTGCAGTGAGCACCAAGCCGACCACAGCCGATCAAGTCCGGTCCTCGATAATCCGCCGGCCGGTATCTGCCGCTCCCAGCGCTCGCGCGGCAGAAATCTTCCACCCCGTCTCGCCGGCGGCCGCACCGGCAGATGCACCACCGCAACGGACCACTGTCGTGTACCCCCCCCAAATGCGGCTCGGCCTAAAGTCGCACGCGGCATCCCGCGACACCACAGTGACCGAACTGGTGCGCGTCGCAATCACTGACGGACTCATCGACGCGACAGCGTTGGCGGAGTCGGCTCGACAGTTTCACGGCGTCAGCGGCAGACGGAGCACAGTGGACCTACCCGCTGAACTGCATAAAACGCTGAAAGTGACCGCTGCTCGGCACGACACCAGCGTGCAAGCGCTGCTCTTGGCGGCCATCCACCGGACATACCCAGACCTCACCACCTGACCCCCGGCGCACAAGGCGCAGACAGCCATCAATCCATATACCTGTATGTATGGATTGATGGCTGCATATTAGGTAATTCGTTTAGAGTCGGGCTCCCCTTCCTCGCCGCAATTGTGGTGAACGTAATGGTGCTGGCTGTCAAGGCCATGCCCGCTGCGCGGTCGAACCCAAGTCGAGCCTTGACAGCCAGCACCATCACGCACAAACGCGGCCAGTACGAGGAAGGGAGTGCCATGCAAGGAAATCTTCAAACGAAATGTCGGCAGGGACGACACCATGCACCCTCTCGCCGGACCGCCCCGATAGAAAACCCGCTAGCGGCGATTCGCGAACCGCGTGGCCCATCATCAATGGGGGACATGTCGGCGCGGAATGGAAGGCCCAATTCCCCGAAAATTGTCTGTTACTTTGGGAATACCGAACTTTCTGATTTAAGAGGTGACACGTGCCTGGTCAAGATCGCGAACCCGTGCCGGGGCAGTGGGTGCCCTACGGCCAGCTCGAGCGTAAGGAAGCGCGCTTGCGGCCTGATCAGTACAACCGCCTGAGCAGTATCAGTCGCACCCTCAACCGGGCCCGGGCTGGCAAAGGTGAACGGATCACCGAAAACACCCTGATCCGAGTGGCCATCGACCTGCTGCTCCAACGTGAAACAGAGCTGGTCGGCAACACCGAAGCTGAGCTTCGTCAGTCGCTCGGACTAGGATAACTCTGTAACTTACAATTTCTGTTACTCTGTAATAATGACCGTTGTAGACGATTGCCTCCTCGCCGCCGTGGCCGACGTCCGCGCATTCAACAACGCAACATCGGTGATCCGACTGGCCAGCCACGTTATGGACCCTGATGAGGCTTACCGCGTCCTGGATGCGGCAGAGGTACTGACTCACCTCATGGCGCAGGCCTTCGTCCGGGTCGGTCTTGCCCTAGGGCAATCGCTGAGCCACGCCTACGGCCATGACGACCTCACCGACATCGCCATGGCTGATCTCACCGCGGCCGCGGGCCACATGGTTGAGGCCGGCCAACTCATTTCAGCCGCGGCCGACAAGATCGCCCCCCTGGTCGATCGAGATCCCGAGAACGGCCACTTCTGGAGCGTGATAGTTACCGCCGTGCGGAACTGGGCCTCAATGAGGGCTCCGCGTCTGGCTGCGTAGTCGTATCACAAATACATCACGAAGTTTGCGGCGCGCCTGAAACAGAAACAATGCCCTTGCGAGAAGGATCGGCTTCATGCCACGGAACTCCAAAGGCGATCGGAAAGTAGTCATGGTTCGCCCGCCGCGCATCGTCGCCGAACGACTTGAGCAGCGGTGGCGCGCCGCGGGTGCGTCCTCGCTGTCGCAATACCTCGCTGATCTTCTTGCCGTACATGTCGGTCTGCCTGAACTCGCTGCCGAACTGAACCGCGTTGAGGAGGTTTTGCCGTTGGCGATGTAAGCACCGCAGCCCGAAAAATTCGTGG
>NZ_JCALDR010000035.1:0-15597 GCF_059812965.1 Mycobacterium sp. NGS29 | reverse complement strand
CTGAACCACCCCGGGTTTGATGCACACCGTTTACTGGTGTGCAGCCTCTGATTGGGCCGCGTTTGTAGCGTAGTAGATGGACTCAAATTCGACCGGTGGGATGCGGCCCAAACGGTGCATGAGCCGGTCGGTGTTGTACCAGTGCACCCACTCGGCGGTGAGCAGTTCGACGTCGGTCAGACGGTGCAGCGGCCCCCGCCGAAACGGCGAGTCCTCACGGACGGCTTCGGTCTTGTACAGACCTATCGTCGTCTCCGCCAAAGCATTGTCGAAGGCATCCCCAATCGTTCCGATCGAGGCCACCAACCCGGACAACGCGAGGGTTTCCCCAAAGCGCACGGACGTGTACTGCGAGCCCGCATCGCTGTGATGAATAGTGCTGCCCAACAACGGATTACCTTCATTGGTGCGGAGCTGTGCAGCGTAACGGATAGCGCGACGCACGAACCGGTCCTGCTTGCTGGCCGAGCAGGTCCAGCCCACAATTCGGCCCGCGTAGGCGTCGATGGCGAATGCGGTGTAGACGAACGCTCCGTCGGATAGGCGGATGTAAGTGAAGTCCGCCACCAGCAGGACGTTGGGGGCGGGCACCCGGAACTGGCGCTTGACCAGATCAGCTGCCCGCGCCGCGGTTGGATCAGCGATGGTGGTGCGCACCTTCTTGCGGCGGGCGACTCCACGCCACCCGTGCGCCCGCATGAGCCGCTCCACGGTGCAACGGGCCACTGTGATGCCCTCGCGTTGCAGGTGAGCCCACATCTTCGTCGCGCCATAGAGCGACTCGGGCTTACGCCGACCATGCTCGTCGGACTCGTAGTAGCCGGCCAGCACCTCGGTGATGACCGTGTCCCACAGGGTCCGCGCTGACGGGGGTCGGGCCAGCCAGGCGTAAAAGGTTCTCGGGGCGATCGCACAGCCGTGCTCGGACAGCACGCGGCAGATCGGAGCGACCCCGAACCGAGCACGATGCTCGGCGATGAACGCACAGATCAACGGTGTCGCGGGTCGCTCTCCCGCGCAAAGAAATGTGTTGCAGCCTTGAGGATTTCGATGGTTTCCTCAAGCTCACGATTCTTGCGTTTGAGCTCTTTGTTCTCCCGCGCGATATCGGTGGACACTCCCTCACGCTGGCCGGTGTCGACCTCGACCTGGTTGACCCAGCGGCGCAGCGTTTCGCAGGACACTCCCAACCGCTTGGCGACTGCAGTGATGCAGCCCGTGCGGGTGTCGTACTCCTCGGCATGGTCGGCGACCAACCGCACCGCCCGCGCCTTGAACTCGTCGTCGTACTTCTTCGGCATAATGCGGACAACCTTCCCTCGAAAGAAGGTGTGCATCAAACCCGGGGCGATTCATACCGGCTTCGAGGTCGTGCAGGGTGGTGGTGACGATGATGGTGACCGGCAGCCCGCGGTGGGTGCCCAGGTCCCCGGAGGCGAACAGCGCGCGCAGGGCGGCCAGCGTCGCGTCGTGCTGACGCTGGGCGGTGCTGCGCCGATCGCCGCCGGCGATTTCGGGGTCGGGTTCGCCGTCGATGACCGGGGCTTGGTCGGCGGGGTTGGCCATGCCGGGGGCGGCCAGTTTGGCCCACAGTGCCTCGATCGCTGCGCGTAGTTCGGGGGTGATCAGCCCGCTGATCGTGGACATGCCGTCACGCTGCTGGGCACCTAGGGTGATCCCGCGCGATCGGGTGCGTTCCTCATCGGAGAAGTCCCCGTCAGGGTGCAGGCAGTTCATCATGTGCTGGGCGTAGCCGGCGAGCTCATCGGGGCGTTGCCAGGTGGCTTTGTCGGCCAGGTCGGCTTCGGCGGCCTCGCGGGTCAACGCATCGACTGTGGCGGGTAGATGTTTGAAGAAGTCGCGGATCACGGTGATCTGGCCGTCGCCGATGCGCCCGGCGCGCTGGCCGGCCGCGGTCGCGCTCAGCACCGGCTCCAGGGGTTGTCCGGTCAGCGCGCGGCGTGGGCCCAGATCGGCGGCCTCGGCGATGCGGCGGGCGGCGCAGGGTTTGGTGATGCCCAACCGGGTGGCCAGCGCCTCACACAACGTGCCCCCCAACTCGGTTTTGTCGGCCTGGGCGGCGAGCTGATTGATCAACGGGTGCTGCGGGACCCGCAGCCGGCGCGCCATCTGTTCCAGTCGCTGCAAGGCCCGCAACCGCTCCGGGGTGGTCAACACCTCAAACGACAACCCGCACAACCGATCCAACCCAGCATCGAGCGCGTCGAAGACCGCCACGATCTCATCGCGCGAACTGGTTGCCATGCCAATGATTCTACGAACCACCACCGACAACCAGATGAGCGATAAACGATTGCGCCAGAACATCATTCGCTCCAAATTCGAGGGAACCGATCAGCGTGGGATTTCGTCTAATACCCCCGCGGACCACCCTGCGCAACAGTTGCAAGATCCGTCGCATCTGAGCAGGGTAGAAGGCGCACTCCAGGACCAGGCCCACGCATCAGAGGAGCTGTCAATGCCGGTACTGCCGACCAGCGGCAACCCCTTCGAGACGACCCGGATCAACAGGCGCGGCTTCATCGCCGCAGGTATCGCCGGCGGTGCGGCGCTCGTCGCGTGCGAACGGTCGGTAACCACCAAGCCGACGATGTCCGGCGCCATCGCCGCGGCCGAAGCAACCCGTCCGCACAGCGGTCGCACGGTGACAGCAAGTCTCACGCCGCAAGCGACCAAGGTCGACATCGGCGGCAAGATCGTCGACACGTTCGCCTACGGCGACAGCATCCCGGGCCCGCTGATCCGGTCCACCATCGGCGACGAGATCGTCGTCTCAGTGTCCAACAAACTCGACCATCCCACGTCGGTCCATTGGCACGGCGTGGCGATACGCAACGACATGGACGGCGCCGAACCCGCGACACCGAACATCCCTGCCGGCCAGAACTTCACCTACCGGTTCTCCGTCCCGGATTCGGGAACGTACTGGGCTCACCCCCATACCGGTCTCGATGCCGACAAAGGTCTCTACCTGCCGTTCATCGTCGACGATCCGACCGAAATGGGCCACTACGATGCGGAATGGATTGTGGTGCTCGATGATTGGACCGACGGTGTCGGTAAGTCACCGCAGCAGCTCTACGAAGCCCTGACCGACCCGAACAGACAACCCAGCCCGCCACCGCTACCCACGACCACGTCGACCACGACGGCCTCTTCGGCTCCGCCCAGCCCGACCAGCGGGATGCCCGGTATGCCAGGGATGCCGGAAGGAACGGCAGGTGAGGTCGGCACCAGCGACTTACTCGGCGGCGATGCCGGCGACATCGCCTACCCCTACTACCTGGTCAACGGACGAATTTCGGACGCCGCAACAACATTCAATGCCAAACCCCGCCAACGAATCCGAATCCGGCTCATCAACACCGCCTCGGACACCACGTTCCGGGTCGCATTGGCGGGCCACCCCATGACGGTCACCCACACGGACGGCTACCCGGTGATCCCCACCCAGGTCGACGCGTTGCTGATCGGCATGGCCGAGCGCTACGACGTCTACGTGACCGCGGCCCACGGCGTCTTCCCGCTCGTCGCAGCCGCCGAGGGGAAGAACGCCGTCGCCCGGGCATTGTTGTCCACCGGGATGGGCAGTCCACCCGACCCCCGGTTCCGGCCCGCGGAACTCACCCGCCGTGTCGGCACCATCGAGAAGTTCACCGCCACAACATCGGTCAACCTCGGGCGACCGGACCCCGGCCTCGAACTGCCGGTCGTACTCGGCGGCACGATGGCCAAGTATGACTGGACGATCAACGGCGAGCCGTACAGCAGGACGAAACCGCTGCACATCCGAGAAGGCCAGCGGCCGACCCTGGTGTTCGACAACCCCACCATGATGTACCACCCGATTCATCTGCACGGCCACACATTCCAGGTGGTCAAATCAGACGGCTCCCTCGGCGCTCGCAAAGACACCGTCATCGTGCTGCCGAAGCAGAAGATGCGTGCCGTCCTGATCGCCAATAACCCCGGGACGTGGGTGATGCACTGTCACAACACATATCATCAACACGCAGGAATGATGACGCGGCTGGATTACCTGATCTGACGCCGTCCAGGCTAGCGGCCGAAAAGGTCCAACAACAATTCGTTGACCGCCGCCGACTGCTCGATCTGCGGACAATGGCCGGCACCATCGACCACCACCGAACGGCCACCGGCTATCTGCTCGGCGATCTGCGCCGCCCACCCCGGCGGGAGCAGCTTGTCGCCGCCGCCCTCGACGACCAGTGTCGGCACGTGGATACGTTGGTACGCCCGCGCGCTCGACGGCGTGGCCGGTGACGCGGCATTGGGGCGGCGAAAGCGGGCCGCAGCCACCGCTTCCCACGCGCCGGGCGCTGTGCTCGACTCATAGCGGCGCCACACGTAATCCTCGTCGGCCGGATAGCTCGGGTCGAAGAAGAGAGCCTCGACGATGTTGCGCATAGCCGGCAAGGTCGCGTCGTACTGCTGCAGGGCGTCGAAGTAGCGATTCTGCTGGATCTCCCCACCACCGCAGATGATCGCAACACTACGCACCGGCAGCAGCGGGGCATCCGAAGTCATGTCGGTGAGTAGATTGATGGCGCCCATCGAGTTTCCGGCGAAATGCGCCGCCTCGACACCGAGCACCTGACAGAACCGGGCCACATGCCGGATACGCATCGCCCGGCTGTTGACGAAGTCGATGACCTTGGCCGATCCGCCGAATCCGAGTTGATCGGGGGCCAGCACCCGGAAGTGCTTCGCCAACTCGCCGATGGTGTGCTCCCAGCCGAGTTCTGCACTGGCACCGAACTCACCACCGTGCAGCAGCACCACCGCATCACCGTGCCCGGCTTCGAGATAACTCGTGGCCAGCCCGTCGATTTCGAGCGTTCGGCGATGGACGCCCGTCATTTGATGGCGATCGGATTGACCGGCGAGCCCACGCCGCCGGTGACCCGCAGCGGAGGCGCGATGAGTTGGAACTCGTAGACACCGTCGGTGGCGCAGTCGGCGGCCAGCGCGGTGAGGTCCCAGTACTCGCCGAGCATCAGGCCCATGTCGCGCAGGCACAACAGGTGGAAGGGCAGGAACAGGCCGTCGACGCCGGACACCGGATCCTCGACCTGAAGATTGTCGGCCGCCACCGCGGCGACCTCGTTGTCATGCAACCACTGGGCGCACCGCCAGTCCAGTCCCGAAAAGCGTTCGACTTTATCACCGGTCATCAGAAACCTTGCCCACCAACCGGTTCGAACCAGGACTATGTCCCCGCGCTCGATGGTCACGCCCTGCGCCCGGGCTACCTCGTCCAATTCTTCGGGGGTGATCGGGTTTCCGTGCTCGAGAAACACCTCCGCGCCCCGATGCCGTACCAAGTCCAGAAGCACACCACGCGACGTGATCCCCTTGACGTCGACTTTGTCGATGCCGCAATGGTAAGCACCCAGACTGGTCACCGAGTCCGCCGGAAATCCGTTGTACAACCGGTCGTCGTAGTACACATGTGACAACGCATCCCACTGGGTCGCCGCCTGCAACGGCATGATGATCATGTCGTCGTTGAAGCGAAACGGATTGTCGGAGAAGTAGCTGCTCAATTGATCAGCGGTCGGGTTCTGCTGCCACCCGGACCCGTACTTCACCAAGGTATGTGCGTCCCCACCGTCCACTGTCATTACGTGAACGGGGTTGTGCCGGAACCCGAAAGCACCCTGCGGTCCGGAAGACCCGAAGTCGACACCGAGCGGGAACACCTTGCCGTGCCGGACCAGCCCGGCGGACTGGCGCACCTTCGCTGCGGTGATGAAGTTCAAGGTGCCCAACTCGTCATCGTCGCCCCACCGCCCCCAGTTGCTGAGTTCGGCTGCGACCCGGCGAAATTCCGTCATGGAAGCCATCAAGCCGGCCCTTCCTCGAGTTCGCGGGCGATGGCAGCTCCGACGTTGCCGCCGTCGACCCACACGACCTGGCCCGAAATATAGCTTGCGGCGCCGCTGTTCAAGAACAACAGCACTGCGGCTTGTTCGATCGGATCAGCCACCCGCCCCAGCGGCTTGGGTATGTCGTCGAGGAATTCGGGGCCGTAGGCGGTGCGCAACTGGTCGAGAATCGGCGTTTCAGTGACGCCCGGTCCGGTGCAGTTGATCCGGATACCGCGCGCACCGAGGTCGGTCGCGGTGCGCATCGTATAGAGAATCACGGCTTCCTTCGACAGCTGGTATCCGGTTCCCAGCGTGTCCGGATGGGACTGACACCACTCGATGCCCTCCTGCATCGTCGGGGTGCGCAGCAGCGGTGCGACATCGCGCAGATGCTCCCGGTAGCCCGATGCCGCCAACGACGACACGCTCACGATCGACGAACCGGGTGTCATCCGGGGGATCAGCGCCTCGGTGAGATGGCGCAGTCCCAGGAAGTTGATGGTGACGACCAGTTGCGGGTCGCCGATACCCGACGAGACACCGGCGACGTTGAACAGCACGTCGACGGGTCCGACGATGGCAGCGACAGCTCCGTCGATCGAAGCCGGATCAGACAGGTCAACGTGATGAAAGTCGCTGAGCTCCACCGGCGGTCGGCGTTTGTCGAGTCCGACCACTGAGGCTCCCAGCTCGTGGAGGTGGTGCACCAGGTGTGCTCCGATGCCCGACGCGCATCCCGTCACCACCGCACGGCGGCCGTCGTAGCGCCACAGCTCGTCGATTCGCGACAACGGTCAGCTCTTGCCCTTTTCCTGTTCCTTCAGCCGCTGCGCCGCCTGCACGCGGCCTTCGTTGATCTCGGCCATGGCCTCCGGAATCTCACTGGCGGTGAACTTTCCGCCGCGCCCGGTGGGCAGGCCACCGAAGGAGTAGTGCTCGTCGAAGGGGGGAATGGTCGATTCCGGCCGGCGCGCCTCGACCTTCTCGATGACCGGTGCCAGCCGGGCGGCTTTGTCGGCCACCTGCTTCGCATCCCGCTCGATGAATTCGGGCAGTACCTCTTTACCCATCAGTTCGATGGATTCCATGGTCCCCTCGTGGCTGCGCGGATTGAGCAGCAGGATGATCTCGTCCACACCGCTCTCCTCGTAGCCGCGCAGGAACTCTCGCACCGTTGTGGGCGATCCGATCGCGCCACGACCGGGGCCGTACGCCAGCGTCGGGTCCTTGTCGACCTCTTCGAGATAGCGTTCCCACACCCCGGTGCGACCCGGGGTGTGCACGCCGGTCATGTAGTAGTGCATGATGCCGAACGAGAAGAATCCACCACCCTGACCGAGGCGTTCGAGGGCCTGCTCGTCGGTCTTGGCGACCATCATCGACAAATCACCGCCGATGGCCAGGATGTTGGGGTTGATCTGCGGAGTCACTGGAACCCCGTTCTCCTCGAACTCCTTGTAGTAGCCGTTGACCCGCTCGGTGAGCGGTCCGGGTCCGGTGTAGGCGAAACTCAGTGCGCCAATGCACTTCTGGGCGGCCATTTGAACGCTGGCCGGCCGAGTGCAGGCCACCCAGACCGGCGGATGCGGCTTCTGCAGCGGCTTGGGAATGACATTGCGGGCCGGCATCTCGATGTGGTTGCCCTTGAACCCCGAGAAGGGTTCCTCCACCATGCAGCGGATCGAGACTTCGAGCGCTTCCTCCCACTGTCCCCGCTTGTCGGCGGGATCGATGTTGAATCCGCCGAGCTCACCCACCGACGAGGACTCGCCGGTGCCGAATTCCACTCGGCCGTTGGAGATCAAGTCCAGGGTGGCGATGCGTTCGGCGACGCGGGCGGGGTGGTTCACCGCCGGCGGCAGGTGCATGATGCCGAATCCCAGGCGGATGTCCTTGGTGCGCTGACTCGCCGCGGCCAGAAACATCTCCGGCGCGGTGGAATGGCAGTACTCCTCGAGGAAGTGGTGCTCGGTCAGCCAGACCGTCGAGAACCCGGCCTTGTCGGCGGCCTCGACTTCGTCCAGGCAGTCCTGCAGCATCTGGCGCTCGTCGTCAGGCACCCAGGGCCGCGGTAGGGCGAACTCGTAGAACAATGAGATTTTCATTTGCTACCTCCTATGGGATCAAGGGCGTGTGCGGCAATGTGTTTGGCCGCGACGAAACCGAATGTCATGGCGGGTCCGATGGTCGCACCTGCGCCGGCGTAGCTGCGCCCCATCACCGGTGCGGACGTGTTGCCCACCGCGTAGAGGCCGGGCACCACGGTGTCGTCCTCCCGCAGCACCCGGGCGAACTCGTCGGTGCGCAGGCCTCCGGACGTGCCCAGGTCCCCCAGCACGATCCGGAACGCGTAGTACGGCGGATCGCCCAGTGGATACAGGTTGGGGTTGGGCAGCGTCGGATCGCCGTAGTAATTGTCGTAGACGCTGTCGCCACGGTTGAAGTCGTCGTCGTGTCCCCGCCGCGCCAACTCGTTGAAACGGGTGGCGGTGGCCCGAAGTTGCTGCGCCGGAACGCTGATCTTGGCGGCGAGTTCCTCCCACGTCGATGCGGCCTTGACGACACCGGATTCCAGCCAGGCGGCCGGCACCTTGCGTCCGGTGGGTACCGGAGCCCCGGGCACTTTCGGAATCGGCAGGTGCCCGCCGACGACATAGCGGTTGAACGAACGGTGATCGGTGACGAGCCAGCACGGGATGTGCGTGACACCGGACTTCTGGCCCTCGATCATGGCGTGACCGAAATCCATGTAGGGGGCTGCCTCGTTGATGAACCGTTTGCCCGCGCCGTTGACGATGAACTGTGCGGGCATCATCCGCTCGTTGAGCATGAATTGCATTCGCCCGTCCGGCCATTGGATGGCGGGGAACCACCATGCCTCGTCCAGCAGGTCGGCGGCCGCACCCACCTGTTGGCCGGCTCGGATGCCGTCGCCCATCGCAGCCGGGTTGCCGAAGCTCCAGTCCTGGTCGATCACCGGCTGGTGTTCTTTACGCCAGGCCATGTCGTGGTCGAAGCCGCCGGAGGCCAGGACCACCCCGCGGCGCGCGCCGATCCGCCACTGGCGGCCTTCCCGCTGCACCACTGCTCCGAGGACGGAACCGTCGGCGCCGGTGAGCAATTCCGTCATCGGCGTGTCCAACCAGAGCGGGATGCCGCGGTCCTTCATCGCCAAGCGCAGCCGCGCCGCCAGCGACTGTCCGATCGCGGCCATCCGCTCACCGAGCAGCCGGGCCCGCGCCATTCGCGAGATCAGTTTCAGCAGCACGCCCTTGCCGGCCCAGGACTGCCGGATCCGGTAGAAGGATCGCAATTCCTTGGGTCCCAGCCAGATTCCTCGGGGCGCCAACGCGAGCGGGGTCAGCAGGCGCTGCTCGTCGTCGCCGAGTTCGCGCAGATCGATCGGTGGGACGTTGATCGTGCTGCCCAGTTCGGATCCGCCCGGCAGTTCCGGATAGTAGTCCGCATAGCCCGGCTTCCAGACGAATTGGAGCCACGGGCTGAGCTTCTCCAGGAACTCCAGCATCAGCGGCCCCGACTCGACATATTGCCGTAGCCGTGCGTCGCTGACGAGTCCGTCGGTGATCTGCCGTAGGTAGTCGACGACGCCGTCGGCATCCGGGAGGTAGCCGGCCCGGCGTTGGGCGGGTGCCCCCGGTACCCAGATGCCACCGCCGGAAAGCGCGGTGGATCCGCCGAATTGCGGAGACTTCTCGACGACCAGCACGTCGAGCCCGGACGCGTCCGCGGTCAGTGCGGCTGTCATGCCGCCGCCGCCGGAGCCCACTACGAGCACGTCCACCACCTGGTCGAAGGCCACGTCCGTCATGTGAGCACCGCCGTGCGGATCGCGAAACCGGCAATCAGATCTGCGGCCTGCTTGTAATAGCGGAGCGGGGTCTGGTACGGCCCGACGGTAGCCAGCGCAGCGAATGCCGCTATCCAGGTGCGGATTTCGTGCGCGGAGCTGCCACCCTCGTGGGTAACGAACGAGTTCGACCATCCGTCGAGATCGGCGAGGTGACCGCTGTCGATGATGTCCAAGAACCGGTGATCCCAGGCCGGGTTGAGAGGCTGCAGGTTGCTGTCTCCGCCGGCGAAATTCTTTGCGGCCTCGATGACCTGGGTCTGACGGGCCTGCCGTTGTTCGGCGGTCATGGGCCGGCCGTGCACGATCCGCTCCAGCACCGCCGGCGCGGCGGTCGCCAGCGTCGGTACCGGTGGGCTGTGGGAGAGCCCCCCGGACCCGATCAGCAGCACCCGCTTGTCGAGGGCGGCAACGAACTTGCCGACAGCGGTGCCCAGCGCGCGGCAGCGGTGCAGTGGTCCCAGCGGCGTCGCGATCGCGTTGATGAACACCGGAATCACCGGGCGGGCAGTCGCGGTCCCCAGCAACTTCTCCAGCGGCTGAACGGTGCCGTGATCCACGTCCATGCTGGTGGACACCGCAATGTCGACTCCGTCACCGAGGATGGCCTTGGCACATTCCCCGGCTATGTCCTGGGCGACGTCCAGCGGCCCGGCGTGGGTGCCGTAGTCACCGATTCCGTTGGCCTGCATACCGATACAGAACGGCGGCATCACTTTGTAGAAGAAACCGTTGTAGTGGTCGGGGGAAAGGATGACGACGAGTTCGGGGTCATAGTCCGCCACAAAAGCCCGCGCCTGCCCGATCGCGGCTTCGACTTCGTCAAGCAGATTCTGCGGCGGCCCCGGTAGATTCAGCAGCGGGCTGTGGGACATACAGCAAAGAGCCAGTGGCACTGTCGACTTCACCCCCTCCTGGCGTCAGGGTGAGAGCGGTTACGATCGCTGCGCTCAACTCCGGCGAGCGTTGCGCTATGCACGCTCCGGCGATGCATCGGTCCGGACGCAGAAACAACACCGACTCTGCGTGCATATCGAACCAAGCCTTCAGATCGCCTGTCCGATCCCCCACAACCACCACGTCTGGATCGTCGTGCCCGGGCCAGTGCAGTTGGGTCAGCGGGCGCAGCGCAACGAACCGGGCGCCCAACGCCTTCCAATCCGCGAAGGCTCGTTCACCGAGAATCTTGCGCGGATTGTTGTTCCAGCACAACACCGCGAACCAGGTGCCCAGCACCTCGTCGAGCAGTACATTCTGCTGCTTGCGGGTATCGACCCGGGGCTGAATGAACAGCGTGCCGGCCGGTGAATCATGCTGGGAATCAGTTGGTTTCGAGTGTACAACGGCGCCCTGTTCGTACCGCGGCATCGGTTTGAAGCGCATCTCGAGCACGTATCGCTTGAGGGTGGGCACTATCGATGCCGATCGGATCAGGAGGTCGCGCGCGGCGGCGACCTTCCGGTTGGTCGGCGAGATGACCCGGCCGACCATGGTCGACAGGTCGATCATGGCCCGGGCGTGCTTGCGTCGTTCCACGTCATAGCTGTCCAACAATGCCGGATCGGCCTGGCCCTTGACCACCGCGGCGAGTTTCCAGCCCAGGTTGGCCGCGTCGCGGATGCCGCTGTTGTAACCCTGCCCCTGCCACACCGGCATCAGGTGCGCCGCGTCCCCGGCAAGCAGCAGCCGGCCACTCCGGAAGGCGCCGGCGATGCGGGAGTGATGGGTATAGACGCGCCGGCGTATCACCTCGACCCGGTCCGGGTGCGGCACCATCCGGGCGAGCATCCGGTGCAGAAACGCCGGATCCTCTGCCTGCTCATCGGTTTCGTGGGCGTGAATCATGAACTCGAACCGCCTGATTCCGTGCGCGATCGAGATCGACGCATACGGGCGTTCCGGGTCCGCCCCCACCTCACTGTTGGGGTGACCCAGGGGATCGTTGGCGATGTCGATCACCAGCCACCGGGTCGGGGAGGTGGTGCCGTCGAAGGACACACCCATCGTGCCGCGGGTCCTGCTGCGGCCTCCGTCACAACCGACGACGTATCGTGCTCGCACGCCGACAGATCCCGCAGGGCCTTCGAGTTCGACACGCACCCCGTCGTCGCCCTGCACACAGGAGATCATCGGATGATTCCAGCGCACCTGCGCCTGGTCGAATCGTTCCAGACCGCGCAGCAATTCGGCATCGACGAGCGGCTGGACGAAGCCGTTGCGTTTGGGCCACCCGAATCGGGCATCCGGGGGCGCCATCTCGGCCAGCACCCGACGCTTGCCGTCATAGAAGCGCAAGATCTGGTTCGGCACGGTATGCGGTAGCACGCGGTCCACCAGACCGATCGACTGAAAGGTGCGCAGTGCCTCGTCGTCCAGTCCCACCCCGCGCGGATAGTCGATCAGTGTCGACCGTTCCTCGACAACGAGGGTGCGAACACCCTGCAGGCCAAGGATGTTAGCCAGGGTCAGACCGACCGGGCCGGCACCGACTATCAGAACGTCGACGGTCTCGACTCCATCGGCACCCACCATCAGCGGTCCAACAGGAAGTCGATGTGCAACTGGTTGAACGTCTTGGCATCCTCGTACTGCGGCCAGTGACCGCAGCCCGGCATCACTTCGAATCGCGCGCCGGGAATCATCGACGCGATGCGCCGGCCCTCAGGCACGTCGGCGGTGGGGTCGTCGCTGGTCCAGAGCACCAGCGTCGGCGCCGTGATGGCGCCGTATTCGGCCGGCCCCAACAGGTTTCGAGCCCGGATCTCCGGATCCTGCAACGCCATGATGTCGCGCATCGCAGCGACGAAGCCAGGTTGCCGGTAGATGCGTTGCCTGCTGGCCACCAAGTCGTCGTAATCCCTGGACTTGTCGGCCATCAACCACTTGATGCGCGCCTGCACGGTCTCCCAGGTCGGGTCCTCGGCGGCAGCCATGGACAGCGTGATGATCCGCTTCATCACCTCCGGGTCCGCTTGTGAGCCACCCGCTGTATTCAGTACCAGCCGGTCGATGACATCGGGATGGTCGATGGCGGCCCGTGCGGCCACCCAGCCGCCGAGTGACTCGCCGCTGAGCTTGATCCGGTCCGCGCCGATCGCCCGCACGACGGCCATCAGGTGCTCGACGTAGTGGCGGATCTCGAGCGGATGTCCGGGCTTGTCGGTGTACCCGTGCCCCAGCATGTCGATGGACCAGGTCCAGAAATGCTCGGCATGCGCGGCAAGGTTGCGGACATAGGCCTCGGCGTGACCACCCGAGCCATGCAGCAACACCAATACCGGCCGGCTGCGGTCCCCGGCCCGCAGATAACGGGTGCGCACTGCGCCCGCAGTCAGGTAGCCCTGCTCGAACGCCACGCCCTGCAGGTCGCTCCAGACGCTTTCGAACTCCGTCACGGTTCCTCTCTGTCCGGTCTCTGCGGGAAACGACACTCTCGTTTTCGGCGATCCCGGTGTGCTAATATCGCACACTAATGTGCGTTATTTATAGAGCTTGGCTCTCCCATCGAGGTCTGTCAAGACCGTGACGGGTTCCCAGACGTTGGCACGCGGACTCTGCGCGCTGCAGATGGTCGCGGCTTCCCCCGCAGGTCTGACCATGCAGGAGGTCGCCGACCAGGTCGGTGTGCACCGGACCATCGCGTATCGGCTGCTGGCCACATTGGCGCAGTTCCGGCTGGTCACCAAGGGTGAAGACGGCCGGTACCGGCCGGCCGCCGGCCTGGCCACCCTCGGCGCGTCCTTCGATCACAACGTGCGCCAACTGTGCCTCCCGACGCTGCGCGGCCTGGCCGACGAGCTGGGCACCACGGTGTCGCTACTGGTCGCCGAGGCCGACGAGCAGGTCGCGCTCGCGGTGATCGTGCCGACGCAGGTCCCCTATCAACTCGCCTTCCACGAAGGCAGCCGATACCCGTTGGACCGCGGCGCAGCCGGGATCGCGCTGCTCGCGAGCATGCCCCCGCGCCCGGGCGAGCGCGATCTGGTGACCGCCGCGCGCCAGCGCGGGTGGGTGACCACCCACGGCGAAATCGAACCCAACACCTACGGCTTGGCGGTCGCGGTGCCTCGGCCCGCGGCGTCACCGCCAACGTGCATCAACCTGATCTCCCACCGGGAAGACGTGGTGATGCGCGGCCGGGATGCCGTCATTCGGGCCGCCGAGAAGTTGTCGGCGCTGCTGAGCTGAAGGGACACCACGCATGTCAGGACACAACTGGGACCAGGAATTCGATGTCGTCGTGCTCGGCAGCGGCGCCGCCGGGCTCACCGCCGCGTTGGCGGCAGCCGTCGCCGGGGCCACGGTGCAAGTCTTCGAGAAGGCGCAGACCGTCGGCGGCACAACGGCGGTCTCCGGTGGCATCGCCTGGATTCCGTCCCACAACCGTTGTCCCGACCGGGATTTGACGCCGGACGCGGCGTTGCAGTACCTGCGCGCGCAGTCGTTCGGTTCGATGGACGACGAACTGGTGGAGACATTCGTCCAGACCGGGCCGGCGATGCTGGACTTCGTCGAGTCCCACAGTGGCCTGCGCTTCGAGGTGGCCGCCGGTTTTCCCGACTACCAACCGGAATTGCCGGGCGGGCAGCCCACCGGGGGCCGTTCCCTGGGTGCGGCGCCATTCGACCTCAGCCGGATCGGCGACTGGGCCGATCGGATCACCGCGTTTCCGGCCGACTGGTCCAACGTCGGGTTCGATGCCGAAACCCGGGCACGCCTGCACGCCGACGTGGACGCGCAGGGGGAGGTCTGCGTGGCCGGGACGGCACTGATCGCCGGTCTCCTGCAGGGGCTGCTCGACATCGGGGTGACCCCGCGCACCGGCGCACGGGCCACCGAACTGTTGCTCGACGCCGACGGCATCGCCGGTGTCCGGATCGACGGGGCCGACGGAAGCATCGCCGTCCGCGCCCGCCGTGGCGTCGTCCTGGGCACCGGCGGCTTCGAATGGGATCCGGTGCTGTCACAGGCTTTTCTGCGCGGACCGATGCACGGTGCCGTGTCACCGCCGAACAACACCGGGGACGGCCTGCGGATGGCGATGGCACTGGGTGCGGACCTGGCGAACATGAGCGAGGCGTGGTGGGTACCGATCGTACGGATTCCGGACGACACCATCGACGGCCGACAGCGCAGCCGCAGTGTGCGGTTGGAGCGAACGCGCCCGCGCAGCATCATCGTCAACCAGGCGGGCCGCCGGTTCGTCAACGAGGCGGGCGAGTACAACTCGATGGCCGGCGCCTTCCATTACCTGCAGCCGGGTAAAGGTTATGTCAACGACCGCGCCTGGATGGTTTTCGACTCAGTTCATCTGAACAGCTACGGTTTTCTGGGTATCGCACCGGGCGAACCGGTTCCCGGCTGGTTCTGCGAGTCGGCCGACCTCACCGAACTGGGCGCCAAAACCGGTATCGACGCCAGCGGGCTGACCGCCACCGTCGAGCGATGGAACCGCAACGTGGCGGCCGGTGCCGACCCCGATTTCGGCCGCGGCTCCAGCGCCTACGACGGTTACTGGGGCGACGAGCGCGCCACCACCCTGGCCGGAAAAACATTGGGCCCCATCGATACCGCTCCCTTCTATGCGGTGCCGATTCACGTCGGATCGATGGGCACCAAGGGTGGGCCACGCACCGACCACGACGGCCGGGTGCTGCATGTCAGCGGTCACCCGATCCCGGGCTTGTTCGCCGCGGGCAACGCGATGGCCGGTGCGACCGGCCGTGCCTACGGCGGGGCGGGCGGAACCATCGGTCCGGCAATGGTTTTCGGATACCGGGCCGGTCACGCTGCCGCAACCGGTGAATCCGTCAAGGC
>NZ_JCALDR010000034.1:0-16769 GCF_059812965.1 Mycobacterium sp. NGS29 | reverse complement strand
GATGCCGTCGCTGATGCGCCCAAAGCGGCGGTAGTCGTGGCTCTCCGACAGCAGGCGGCCGTCATGGCCGCGCTGCAACAACGTGATGTGAATGTGGCGCGGATCGTGGCGTACCGCCTCCCAGGCGTAGCCTTCGGCGTTGCCGGTGAACTCCCCCACTACCCGCCGCGCGATCGTCGACCAATCGCGATCCGACAACACCCGATCCTCGGGCGCGGCGGCGACCGCCAGCCGGATCACCCGGCCGCGCTTGCCTGACACGTTGTCGCCGTCATCGCGAATCTTGGCCTGCATAGTTCGGGCACGCGCGCGCCAGTCCCGGCCCGCCACCGTGCCCGCGACACGGCGCGGACTGTGGTGCTCCATCGCCCGACCCGGCCCGTAGTCATACGCCAGAGCCTTACCCGCATGCACCCCACGGGTGCGCTTGATGATCACCGCCGAGACCCCCACCGACTCAGCCGCGTCGCCGCGGCGGCCAGGGCGTCATCAGCAGCGGCCACCGCGGCCGCCTCGCCGCGGTCGGCGGCCACGTCACCCGCCTGCACGAGCAGCCCAGCAATTCGGCCGGCAACGGTGCGTGCCTCGCCGGTTTCCTCGGTCGGTCGCCGCGCCTGGTGCTCGTCAACGGCGGCCGCCACACTGTCCCGCACCCACGCCCCGAAGCCCATGCCGTTCAACCGCGCCGCGTCCCGCATCGCGGCCTGCAACCGCGGGTCCAGCCTCAAGAACACCAGCCGATCCCGCTTGCCCACACACAACGCCGGCTCCTTGGCCCCGCGCGGCTGGTCGCGTCCAAGCCGCTCAGCGGCCGCCGCCACCTTCGCCGCCGCCCCGGTGATCGATCCCGCCGCCGAACCCCGCATGTACCGCTGACGTACCGCCTCATTCAGCGCCGTACCGGCGCGCGCCAGCGCGGCGACCTCGGCCGGTGACGGCGACGGAATCGGCTGCCGGAAACCCGGCGCATCCAGCGCCGCCAACGCCGCAGCGAGCACCGCGCCAGCGGTGCCGCCTTCTCCCCCGCGCCAGTGGGCGGCCACCGGCCCCCACACCAGCGCGGTCGTCCGCCCCGTCAAGGGCGGCGAATCCGCGACCGCTTCCACGCTGATCAGCGTACACACGACCTCCGTCGTGCAGCGGCATTTGTGCCGCCCCCGCGAAGCGGGCAAGGGCGAAAGCTATGAGGCGCAGCCGATATAGGTTTCGCATACCTTGCTACGTAGTGAGAGGGGACGGCCCCTGAAGTTGTTGACAGGCAAAGTCCGTCCCCTCTCACGCAGTGGAAGGAACGGCCCGCACAAAGCGGCACAGCCGGGGGTAGGCGAATGCACGAGCGCCAGCGAGTGCGAGACACCCCCGGCAGGGCCGCCCGCGGGCCGTTCCGCCTGGGAGCGCTGCGCCGCTCCCGCACACCGCCAGGTGTGCATCCGGCGCGCACGCAGTGCGCGGCCCGGCCACCCGACCGGGACCGGCGGCTACCATCGGCAGCCATGACCAAGCCGGACCAGGAACGCATCGAAGCGGCACTTTCAGAGCTACGCACGGAGGCCACCGCCGCCCTCGCCCGACTCACCAACCACCGCGACCGCGCAGCGCAGCTGCGCGCCGAAGCCGACAACGAACTCCGGGCCTACGCCACCGAATACCGGACCATCCGCGCCCGCGGATTCTTCACCGCTGCCCAGCTGAAAACCCTGGGGTTTATTGCACCGCGAACGCGCCAACGGCGCGCCAAACGTGCGCCGTGATGGCGCACCAACCGCGCCACTTTTCCGGGCCAATATGGCGCGGATTTCAGCGCGAGCAGCCGCAATCCGCGCCGCCTGCTCAGCCGTAAACGGAACTGAATCAACACCCGCTTTTTGCTGGTTCTTGTCCGTGCTCGCGGCGGCTACGCCGCCGCCGTTCTGCGGCCCATCGGACCGCAGTTGCAACCGCCGCAAGCGGTACGCCAGGAACGCGCCAGGGCGCGTAATGCGGTCCGGCCAGGACCATCCGTGAGCCTTCATGTCGGCATTCAGGGCGTCGGTAATCGCACGCGCCGACCAGACCGCTGGGTCAATACCAGCGGCTGTCAAGGCATCGCAAACGCTACCGATGTGGCCTCGTCCGGTGCCGTGTGTGCGAGCCACTAGCGCCGCGGCTAACCGTTGAATGGCCAGCGGCCGGGGCGCCCGGTTTGGCCGGCGTTTTGGTGTTGTCGAAATTTCCTCGGCACGCTCGCGCGTGCTTGGTGAGTGAGTCGAAACGGGACTAGAAGAAACCACAGCCGCCTTCGGCGGTAGGTGGAAATCTGCCGCCGAAGGCGCGGCCTCCCGGCGCGGCACCAGATGGTAGATGCTCGGCCTCCGACCTTCGGCCGGTGTACCTGGCGAGCCGTGTCCCCGCGCCGCCTCAACGGCCCACCCCGCGACCCTCAGCACTCGCCAAGCGGTCGTGACGGTACGCGGTTCACAACCGGCCACGGCCGCGATTCGGGCGCGCGTAATCGCAACATTTCGGCCGGTGCGGTGGTCCGCAGCATCAGCCATTACGGCGGCGATAGCGCACAATCTGGAACCGGCGATCGACACCCGCTCAGCCGCACATAACGACTCCAACGCTGACGACTTCGCCCACTGATGCAGCCCGGCCAACCAGCCGTCCCGGCTGGACCACATCGGTACTCCTGAGCCGCACGCACCCGCTCGTTCGACCCACGGGCGCACCGGCAACGCGCGATGGCGCGGCGATAAGCCGGTAAGAATGTCACGATTTGCGCAGCCGCCGCGCGCCGCATCTGGAGCGGGCTTAAAGCGTGCGCTACCGTGAGACGAGTCGGTCAAGACACGTCCCTTTCGGGGGGCAATGGGTGAGGACCCGGAACCGAGCTGCGAACTCGGTTCAAACCCTCCGAAAAGGGCCCCGCTTAGGCGGGGCCTTCGTCGTATCAGGGGGGCTAGATCCACACCGCTATGGAATTTTTTAAGCCATCAGCCCGGACGAATCCGGGCCACGCGGTTCACATCGCCAGCCGCAAAACCCCCTTACCAACGTTTCGCGCAAGGTCTGGACGCCCGACGTGCAGGGCCAGCACATCGGCGAAGTACTGCGCGGCCGACAACCCGGCCGCCGCAGCGCAGGAACGTACCGCCTCCCAGACCGGCCTAAGTAGGCGTGTCTGCAAAAGGCATGTACTCGGGAGTGGCCGAGACCGAGACGACGGGGAAAGGTCCGTGGCGATGTCTAAGCCTTCGTGCTTACCGAGGTCACGAACGAGGTCTGGACGGCCTACGTGCAGAGCAAGCACGTCGGCCAGGTACTGCGAGACCGGCAGGCCCGCAGCCGCAGCGCGCGCCTGCACCGCCTCACACACCGGGGGCGGTAATTGGGGCGTCTGCAACAGCAGTCGATCGCCTTTATGTGGCTGCGCCATGTGCATCACACTGCCGCGAGTAGGGCAATCTGATTGGCCGACACGCCGTGCGGCCCCGGAGTTGTCTTAACCTAGAGAACCCTCCCCTAGCTAGGTTGTTTACCGGTTGGCTGCAATAGCTTGGGTGACCTGCTCGGCCAACTTGTCATCGTTCAGAAGCCTGTCAACGAGCACCGCAAGGACTTCTTGCCCGGTAACTCGCGCCAGCCCCAGCCGATCGGCAGCCCCGCTTTGCCATGCATCGAGGGCACGGTGAGCAGTCGGTGATAGGTCGACAGTGCGCCTCACGTTCTTCTGCCGGATGACCGGAGCGGACGAGAGCGGAGCGACGGCCGCACCTGCGGCCTCATTTTCAGCAGCCTGGCTGACTGGCAAGTCCTCTACAGCCTGGTTGGCCGGCCTTTTTACGCGCAATCGTTCGGCGTTGGCTTTGATCTTGTCTGCGGCGCTGCTCATATGAGCCATTCTCCCTAGTCAGAACACATGTACGTATGTCAGTAGATCAGTATCTACTCAGGAATGGCGTTCAACAGCTCGGCCGCAATGTCGCCGTAGGCGGTAGCGGCCGCGTTGGTGATCGGCAGCCCGAACGCCTGGGCAAAGCGTTCCAAACGGCCCACAGTGGGGCCTAAGACGCGCACACCGTCATCGATGAGGAGCTGCCGGTACACCTCGGTGCTGGCCGCGTTGGGCACCGTGCGCGTAAGGACCACGGCCAACTGCGCCGGGTCACCTGCCGCCAGGGGGGCCGCCTCGTCTACCAACTCGCGGATTGCGGGCAGCCGGGCATACTCCATCCCGGTCGGTGCCATGGGCACCAGTACATGGGTCGCGAGCCGGATTGCCGACGCGACGACACTTGCGCCGGTTGGCGACCCATCCGCGCGTCGCGGCATCATCGGTGGGGTGTCGATGACTACGCACTCGTAGCGATCCCCGACGATGCCGGGCAACTTCTGGTGCAGCTTGTCGCTCGGCTGCCCGATCACGCTGATATCCCAATCCCCAGCATCAGACCAAGCCATCAGCGATTGATTCTCGCCATCGGCATCAACTGCGATGACGGATAGACCGGCCTCGGCCAGAGCGTGAGCAACAAACGCCGCTGTCGTGGTTTTGCCGGTGCCGCCTTTGAGGTTGGCCACCACGATGGTCATAACTGGTGCCATTGAGTCCAATTTCCTATTTCAGTAGCTACGGACCTGCGCATGTCAGTAGCTCAGTACATCATGTCGTCAAGCCCTTCGCATATATCAGTAGATCAGGATTTACTGATATACTGATATAGCCACTGCGCCACGGACGGATTTGAGGTGCGGCAGCTAGACGCTTTCCTTACCGTGTCCCAAGTCGATGGGAGAGTTATCGCATGACTGAAATCGCTGCTACGGAGTACGCGCGGGCGCTGATAGGTGCTGCGGTGGTCGTCGTCATGGTCGCGGCGGCAGCCCCGGCCGTGGCCGATCCCGTGCCCCCGGCACCAGGTGACTGCGGGGGGCACTACACGTTTGAGATTCCCACCGACCATGCGGTGCCCCCGCTCGGCATACCGGTACCACCCGACCAGAATTTGCGGGCACCAGCGCCAGCGCCGAGAGCGTGTGCTGATGGCCGGTGATCCTTACCCGTTCGCCCGGAACTGGGAGCAATACCAAGCTCTTGTCGGCCAATTGCAGGCGCACCAAATTCAGCTAGATGCCGCTTGGAGGCATTACAGCGTCTTTGGCGCTCGGTTGGGCCGGGTACTGAACGAGGCGCGGTTCGGCGTCCTGGAATTGGGCTGGCGCGACCGCCTCAGCGCGACCGCGACGACTACACAGGAGCTTGACACCGATAGCCCGGCCGAGCGGGCGTGCCGCGAGGCCGAAAACCTCGCCCTACACGAGGTCGTGATGACACCCGCGGCGGACTGGGAACCATACGCCGCGGGTGGCGACTGGAGGCGCGCATTGGCGAGCTGGGCCGCCGCGATGCATGACCTTACGAATACGCGCTACCGCACCAAGCGGTGGTTGAGTGACATTGGCCGCCGCGGCGTCACACCTGGCGGCTTGACCGAGCGTCCAGTCATCGACACATCGAATATCGACGAAATTCTGGAAGCCCGCGAGCACGACGCTATTGAGGCATCCCAGCGTGCCGGACTCGCCGCGGGTGGCGAGTCCGCGGACTGGCGGGGTTGGTACCGCGCCCGAATTCTCGAAACGTGGTCCCCTGCAGACGATTCGACCTTTCGGCTGTACTACTCAGTCGAGCGCCTTCTTGCCGAGCTAGACCGAAACGATGGATGCGTCACCGGAGGCAACCAGATCACGATCATCGAACACTTACCCAACGCCTGGCGGCTCCCTCCACCCGGCCCGTAGGTTCGCCAGGCTCCGCTTCGAACTTGTTTACCCGAAAAGAGAGGTCGATCCGATTGGACATCGAACGGACCCAGATTCACCCTGAGGCGCTGGCCGCCGCGACCACCCAGTCCGCCGCTACCGCGGCGGCCAGGGCCCCCCGGACCGTCACGTCACCGCCGCCCGACGCTGCCGGATCACCGGTCGATGTTGCAGCAGTCGCCGCCGCCGCGACTATCCAGAGTGCCCTGATAGAGCAGGACACCGCGGACGTAGCCGCAGTGTCCAAGCAGACCGCCGCACTCGCACACGGGCTGCCGGTCCTGGTTCATCAAGACCAGGACAACGCGGCCAACATCATGCGCGCAGCTCAGGGCCTCCCTTTGCCCGAAGGCAAAGTCTGGTCGGCCTGATGCCGGATCGCATCACCCCGCCCTATCTCACGGGACCCGACCCCCGCACCGTCGAGCCGCCGCCGAGTCGCCGCGGCACCTGGTGGGCAGTGGGGACAGCAGCCGTCGTCAGCGCAGCGTTAGGGGCAACGCTCGCGGGATTGATCACCGCACGGGTCAACAGCGGCAATGCCGCGCCGCCGCCGGTAACCTCCACGGTTTCTGTCACCGCGCAAACAACAACCCCGGCACCGTTGCCAGCCGCGGCGGCCGATCGGTCAACGTGCCAGGCATACAGCAGCGCGGGCAAGCTACTGGAATCCGCAACCCGCACACTGCAAGTCATCCCCGCGAACAAAACGGTGCTTGATCCCGCTGTAAGGACCGCCCCCGACATGGCAGCCGCCGTCCAAGAAGCGGCCGCCCTCTACGGTCAGGCCGCCGACGCGATGAAACGGGGAATCTCCCCTGGCACGTCCCGCATTCTCGCTGATAGCGCCACCGCTTTGAATGGGGCGCTCTCGTCCATGGCAACGGCCTACCGAACCTACGATCCCAACGTGGGCGACGTGTACGAGGTCGGCAAAGCCGCTGACGGGGCCATGGCCGCGCTCTGCACGAGACTGGCCCCACCGTGAGCACTGTCTGTGGGGGTGACGTCCCAAAGCCCACCTCGGCCCACGCTGATGTCATCCTGCGAGCCCTATGGCCGATGCAATCTGAAAGTGCCTGGGGCGCTTTCGCTGCCTCACTCAAAGCTGAAGCCCTGCGGCTGTTTAGCGAAGACGACCAGCAGCATGCGATTCTGCGACAGGTCGCAACCGATCAGGATGGCCCGTTCATCGACGCCGCAACCCGCTTGGTGACGATCAGTAGCACTACCTTGGCAGCGCGGTACAAAACGTACGCGGCCACCAGTGAGACCGCCGATGCTGTCGCGCGGCGCATCTGGGCAACAAAGCTGTGTATGGCCGAAAGCGTGGACAACGCCCAAACCACTATCACCGCCGCCGAGAACGAACTGAACCCGAAGATCATGGCCTCCCAAACGGCCGGCCAGGCCGCCCTAGCCGCGGCGCTCAAGGGCGAACTCGACGGCCGCACAACGGCCGCCATCACCCTCGCTCAAAGCGAAGTAGTCAGTGCGGCCGCCGAAGGTTCTTCTGCCATCACAGCCTTAGCCGCGAAAGTGGTTGCCACCCAACCGAAGAGTCACGGAAACTCCGCCCCTACCCTGCCTGCCCCCCCGATGTCATCGGGGGGCACCGGTCAGTCTCGACCACCCGGCGCTCACGGCGTGGATTACCACCGATCCCTCAACGGCTCCGATCGGGCGGGACTCCCCGAGAGCACCACAGACCGTGGCCACCTACCCCGTAATAGCCGGGACGCGCGGGCACCCGGACCGGAAACAACCAGCGGAACCCCCGACAAGACCGGCGGCTCGCCGAACAGCGCGCCGCCTTTCGCAGCGTCCGCGCCAAGCTCGGGCACCAATTCAACGACCGGGGGCAGCCCCTCATCTGTTCTCGCGTCCATGATCAAGCCCCCCACATCGACAGGCCCACCGGCCTCGGGCGCGGGATCATCTTCGGCCGCCGGATCACCTTCCGGGATTACCGGGCCGCCAGGGCAGCAGCCAACGACCACCAGCCGCCCTGGCACGGGGATCAGCCGCGCCATCAGCGCGGCGAGCGCGGGCATCACGATTGCAGAGACTGCCGCGCGTACGGGTACCGGCGCGATCGCCGCCACATCGTCCGCCCTAGGCGCAGCAACCAATACCAGTGGACAAGTAGCCGCCCAACCTACCGCGGTCGCTCCGAACACCATGACTTCCCCGATTACCCCGCCCACTGCGGCACCTCTAGTAGCGATGCCCTCTACGGCGACACCCACGGCCACCGGGGGATCCGCAAGCCCGCCGCCCAGTGGGATGCCCGGCCTACCAGTTACGCCGTCGCCGGTAGCAGCCGCCGGATCTGTGCCAGAACCACTGCCCATGACGCAGATGCGCGCACTCGGCGGCGGATCACCAGCGCCGACCGGCGAGACGCTGACCGGTCAGGCCGCAGAGGCGGCCCGGTCAATCCTGGAAACGCTCATCGCGCAAACCTGGCACGTCGGGTACGGCGGCACAGAATTCTCCTGGGCTGTTTCCGTAATTGCCGACCGCACAGGCCAATTCACTGCATGGCTAGCCAGCAGCGAAGGGCCGTCGTACGTACCGCGCGGCGTCCGTCTCCCCACCGCCGTCCGCCTGGCCGTCACCGATCAGATCGTCGGCCGCGAACTATGGGAGACCTCCGCACAACACGGCGGTGCGGACCCGATCAAGCTGCTGGTACAGCACGCGCAGATGCTCGATGCGGCCGCCGCTGGAACCCGTGTGCTGGCATTGGCCGCGGCCGTACCTCGCGAGCATCTAGCCGACTGGGCCTCGCAGGTTGGCGCCCGCCCAGTGAGCCTCGATCCCCGCCTCGTCGCCGCCGCCGCCGCGGCACCTGGTGCCGGACAGCACCGCTGCGAGGCAGTCATGCCCTGGGAATGGCAACAGGCCAACACGTTTCACGAACGCAAACGCCGCAAGGTGGCCGCACAGTGCGCGACCGCAGCCACCGAAGCGGGCCACCTGAATAACCCCGCATGTCGACGCGTCATCGACGCGTTCACGCGGGGGCAAGCAATCACCGAGTCCGACTGGGCCGACATCACGCAAGCACACGTTGAAGCGTGGGTGGACTACGACCTGGCCCGGATGGCCGCACACGCTATCGGCGGCTCCACCGATCCCTCACCGATTGAGTGGACGTTTCGCACGGCACGGGCAGCCGAAGTCGTTGAATGCCTCCGAGAAGCCAACTCGGCCGCCGGTTGCGCGGATCTGCTCTATGCCTCGCGCCTGGCCGGTGCCCCTCTTAGCGCCGCCATGGCATGAGCCGAAAGGAGCAGCCAAAGTGTCAGACCCGGTAGAGAGAATTCCGCTATGACCAATCCAAACGACCACACCGCCCGCGCCGCCCAGCTGGCCACCGCTATGGAGGGGCTTAAGAATGCCGCGATGCGGAGCTGTGATGCACCCGCGCTGGGGCTTGCGGCTCTCCCCGTTCGCGGGATTGCGACATTCACGGATCGCGAATCGGCCTACTTGCCGAGCATTCTGACCATCGCCGAGGAAATCTACGCAACCGCCCTCATGATCGGCGCTGGGGTGGACGTCGGAGGGGTCGTTACCGCTCGATCAGGGGTGCCGTCCCCGGCTGCTCGCGCCGTAGTCGAAGAAGCCTTGCGACGTACCGCGGCCGATCCCCACCGAAATTCCCTCCCGCTCCCTGAGCCTGGGATTGGAGATCAGCAGTGGGACGACTACCGGCGAAAGTCGAACGAAACTGTCCAATAATCGGTCGGTATTGCGACACCTACGGGCCTGCGGAGTCGACGTGCAGGAATGCTCGCCGCTGGGTGTGTCAAAACCGTGTGCCTGAATCGTCGGGCCGGATACAGGGGATTTGGAACACGACGGCTCCCGCCCGACCCCTGCGGGCTCGGTTGGGTCTGGATGGTTGCTGCCGCACCTGGGAACGCCACTCAACGTAGTTACTGATCTACTGAGATACTGATATCCTGCTTTGTATGAGCGACCAGGGACCACGGAGCGGAAGCCAGATGAGCGCGGCCGAGCACTGGCAAGCGTGGCTAGATCGCTACGGCGACGATTACGACACCGACGAGCAGCGCCGCGCGGCCTACCGCGACTTTCAGGCGAACCGGGCCGAGATTCAAGCCGTGTTCTCGCAGGCTGATGACATGCACGTGGCTGGTTACCTTGAAGCTCAAGAGCGGGTGGCTAGCGGTGACGCGGACAGCCCCGCCGATGCCGAACTGTGGGCACCGGTTGATCTCACCGGCCCGGCTCGCGCGGATTGGCTCGAAGGCTTCCGCTCCCACTTCGAGCCGGGCTGACGCTTTGCGCTGGTCACGCGTGTGCGTGCGTCCGTGCACCCCGTCCCGCTAGCGTCCCTGACCATGCGAGTGGGTGTGTACATCGACGGATTCAACCTCTACTACGGCGGCCGCGGCCTGTGCGGGAAAGGCGTTGCGGGCTGGCGCTGGCTCGACGTGCGCGCCCTGGCCGCGCGGCTCGTGTCGAATCACTCGACGTGGACCGGCGCAACCATTGAGCGGGTCGTCTACTGCACGGCCGTCATCTCCGGTGCGGACAACCCGGTGGGCAACCGGGAGCAAGACGCGTACCTGCGGGCGCTGCGCCGCTCCCAGACAGCCGACCGCATCGAACTGGGCAACTACGTGCATCGGGTGTCGGTGGGACCGCTGGCCACCCCAGACCGTAATGGCCGCCCGATCCTGACTCACCCTGGCGGGCCGGTGATGGTCAAAGACAGCGGCGGCCAGGACGATCCCGGCGCGGTGTTCATGGTGTCGGTGGCTCGACGCGAGGAGAAGGGCTCAGACGTCAACGTGGCGGCACATCTGCTGCTCGACGTGCTCGAACAGCGCATCGACGCCGCCGTGGTGGTCAGCAATGACAGTGACCTGAAATTTCCGGTGCAGACCGCACGCGATCGGGTGCCGGTCGGGACGGTCAACCCCTCGCGCAGTCACACGGCGGGCAAGCTGCGCGGCTCGCCAGCGGACGGCGTCGGTAATCACTGGTGGTACCAGCTCACCGCGGCCGACTTCCAGGCGTGCCAGTTGCCCGACCCGGCGGCCGGTGTGCAGAAGCCGCCGCCGTGGTGACAACCCCGACAAGGGAGGGGAATTGCGTGGAAGCAACCAGCGTTGCATAATTACGCCATACCACCCGTCCCTACTGGGGGCGGGTTTTTTCATGCCGAAATGGCCTCTGGTGGTGGAGATTGTCAGCGGTGGTGGCTAACGTCCACAACACGACATTTTCCCAGCTAGGAGGGGGGCATATCGTGTCACAACCGCAGCTGCAAGCCGGGCATTGGTACCTCGTATATAGCCAGGAGGCCGGTCACGGCTCGATTCGGGCCTACATGGCGGACGGCGGCTGGACGCCCGCTCAGCCGCCGCCAAGCGGGTTGATCTGCGAAATGAGCCGCACTCACCACCCCGATAACGTCGAGGTTGGCGAGGACATCGAGGTCACCGGCTGGGACCGGCTCGTCATCGAGCACCAATACCCGCCCGCGGCCGCGGAGCCCCTCGTCGCGCGCGCAATTCGGGCGATGGCCGAAGGGATCTGCCAGGCCACAGGCCAGGAGTGGGACCAGCATTGGAGTTGGGATCAGGACGCCGAACCGGAGATCACCAACAACCGACACGTGCGGTTTCTGATGATCGCGTGCGACCTGGTGAAACAGGTGGGCGACAACCCGCAGGTTCGCGACTGGGATGAGGTGGTGTCCACCCTCGGCCCGCCCGAAGGCATCTTTAGGCCGCGGCGGTGGCCCGCTGAAACGATGCCCGGCGCGGTGCCGCTGCCCTACGCGTCGTAGCGCACTCCCGAACCGCTCCACCGCGCCGACGAGCGGCACGGTACTGCTCCCTGCTGCCCTTCCCCGATATAGGCCAGTGTCCGCGCTTGCGCGGGTGTGCTGTCAAGGCCGAAGCCGCCGCGGCGGTCGGCCGAAGGCCGAGCCTTGACAGCACACCCGCCCGCGGCAGAATCCCAAATCGGGGGAGGGCCGAAGGAAAAAGGCTGGCCAAAACTACGGCACCAAGGCCCGGTTGACTTTGACTGCGGATTCGGGAGTAGTTTGATCACGAATTCGGGAGTCGGTGTCATTCCCTGCGAAGTCACTGACTGTGAATTCTGGAGTCACCGGTCTGGCACAGCCACGGCGATGAGTGGGCGTGCGGGGCACATCAACACGGCCGCCGATAACGCCCGGACATGCAGATCGCCTACTCCTCCGCGAAGCTGAGACCCCGCTCCTCGAGTTCCTCGCGAAGGATCCGGACGGCCTTCGGACCCACGCCATGGATCTTTAGCAGCTCTTTCGGCGTGAGCGTGGTGAGCTGCCTATAGGTCGTGATGCCGTTGAGGGCCAACTCGCGGGGCGCGACCACGCCCATTCTGCTCGGAAATTCCGTGTCGCTCATGCTGGAGGAGTTTAGGAGGGGTAGCGGACAGATTCAGTCCTATGACTTGTCCGCCGTCGTGGCCTGGTCTTGGGCGAGCCAGTTACACCTCCGCCAAATCTCGGCAGGTGACTCCGAGATACGTAATCACGCCAAGCAGCGCCAGCCACCTCAACGGCTTCCAAATTCGCGATCAAACGACTCCAGAATTCGCGCACGAAATCACCCGGTAGACGCTGGACCGCGAGATACCAAGAGAACGAGCGATATTCGCTCGCGGAGTGCCTGCCTGATCGAGCGTGCGCACCGCCTCTATGGTCGACGCGGCAAGCTTCGGGCGGCCCGGCACACGCCCGGCCGCCCTGGCGGCCGCCACCCCGGCGGCCGACCGCTCGGCCGCTAACGCGCGCTCGAACTGGGCGACCGCGGCGAAGACGTGGAACACCAGACGGCCGCCCGCGGTCGTGGTGTCGATCGACTCCGTGAGGGACCGCAGCTCGACGCCGCGGGCGTCCAGGTCCTCGACCACACTCAGCAGGTGCGGCAGCGATCGGCCGAGCCGGTCCAGCCGCCACACCATCAGCACGTCACCGGCGCGCGCGTAGTCCAGGAGCGCGGCCAGCTCGGGGCGATCGTCGCGGCCGCCCGACATGGTTTCTGTCCAGACTCGTTCTGCGCCAGCAGCGTCCAACGCCTGCACCTGCATATCGGTGGTTTGGTGCGCGGTAGATACCCGCGCATAGCCCAGGACGCTCACTCGTCGCCCCGGTCGCCCGGTATGTCATCGATGTGTACCAACAGCGCCCCCGGCGGCTCGTCGGGCTCGCCCACGTCGATAGCCGCAAAGAGTGCGCCATCGCTGGGCACGTCGGCCCACTGCGCGGCGGCGGCCCGCCATACAGGCTCGCACCGCTCGCAGCCGCGGGCGTGCGCCAGATGGGCGAGCGCCACACACCAGTACGGCCGCCGAGTAAGGCCAATGATCTGGCCGCGCAGCACGGGTGACTGCTTCGGGTTCGTCGGGTGCGGGCGCAGCATGGTCGGCAGGTCGTCGGGCTCGAACATGACGGCCTGATTCCGCGCGTGCGGCTTGGCTCCCGGAATCCACAGCGCCCCGCCGCTGTGCAGCAGGTGCACGATGAGGTCGTGATAGTCGTCGGGTGTTTCGAGGGCTTGGGCCTGCATGGTTCGGATTCTCCTAGTGGGGTAGGACATTTCGGACCCAACCGAGCCCGCAGGGGTCGGGCGGGAGCCTAAAGACCGTAGGTACTGCGCTGCTGCCACCACGGGCTGATGGTGAGTAGTTCCCAACCCCGTGGCGACCAGTACAGGCCGCGGCCTGACGGAATGCCGGTGATGTCAGCGACGCTGAGCACCGCGGTTCGGTGACTGCTGTAGGAATAGCCCGGTTCGGATCGGCTGGTGCCGCCCCGGCGGCTACGGGTTCGACCGGGGGCACTGACGCCGATCGTCATGCGGTCGTACTCGCCCGACATCCGGGACAGCATTTCGGCGGTGTCGCGGTCAGCCATTCCCGACAAGATCAGTTTTTCGGGGAACAGGGTGAGAAACCCCTCCGCAGCGCGGCCCCAGCGGGCCCGTGCTTGTGAGAGGTCTTGGAAGGCCACGACCAGGTGCAGGCCTTGGCCGCCCGCCTCCGAGACGATGTTGGGCAGCGGAACCGGGGCGGTGTTGGCCGCCTCGTCTAGAACGAAAGTAACTGGCGCGTCTTGGGTTTCGGTGCCGAGGTCCACGGCCTGGCGGCGGTGATACTGGGCCAGGCGGATCGACTCCAAGAATCCGGCGATGAGCGGCGCGTAATCGCGCTGGCGGTCCACGGGTGCAGTGATGTAGACGGTATCGGTGCTGCGGACGAAGGCGTGCACGTCGAAATTCGGGTCGACTCCGGCACGCATCGCCGACGAGGACGTGTAAATGTTCATGATTCGGGCCAGGGTGGAGGCGATCGACTCGCGTTCCTTGTCGGGAACAGCGAGCATCGAATCCAGCAGTGTGGCGGCGATGTCCGCGCCGTCAATGCCGTCCTCCTGGGCGACGATCAGCACGGCTTCGGCCTCGGGGCCGGTCGCGGTGGGCGACATGCACCAGCGGGCCAGGGCGGCGATATCGCCGCCGGGCTGGGACAGCTTGGCGGCGTACAACAGCACCGACAGCCACGTCTCGGCCCGGTCCACCCAGTGGTCTCCGTCGTGAGATGCGCCAGCACCGCCCCGTGAGGGGCCGGTCAGGCGGGCGGCCACCGAGCGGGCGGCGTCCCAGTCGGTCACGTCGCACAGCGGATTCCACCGCAGGGCGATCACCCCGGCCGGTGGCGGCCCGCCACCGGGATCGAACAGCCAGCACCGCCCACGCTGCTGACGGGCTGCCATCGTGGCCGCCAAAACTTCGGCCTTCATCGAGGTACTGACGCACGCGGCGGGCGCGAACGCCACGGACGGCATGATGACGCCCTGGGTCTTACCCGAGCCGGGCGGGCCGATCACCAGGGCAGCGCCGCGCGGTGAGGCCGTGACAGTTGCGCCGCGATCGGTGGAACCGAAAAACCCGCCTGCCAGCGAGGGGAGATTGCTGGCCTGCGCCGCTTGGCGACCATCCCGCCCGAAAGACGATGTAGCGGAGCGCTTTCCAATTTTGGCGCCGCGGCCGGCGCTGGCCGCGGCGGATTTGCTGCGTTGGCGGTGCTGCGCGTAGCGCGGCCATCCGTAGAAGCCGAGCAGGTAGGCCGCCGCCGGAATGCCCCAGGCTGAGGCGAGGACCGCGATGGTGGCCACCGTGAACAGCACCCACCGCCCGGAGGCGAACCGCAGTCCTCGGCGGGCTTCGCCCGCGCCGACAGTTAGCGCGGCCGCGGCCATCACGGCGATGACCAGCCAGGCCGATTGTCCGTCAGCGCTGTGCCCGGTGGTGGTGCGGATCAGCAGCGGAATCGTCACGACCGCTCCCCCGGCGATGGCCCACCAGTAGCCGCCGGTCTTACCGAGCTGGATGCCGCCCGGTAAGTCCGGGTTATGCGATGGTCCCCAGGACCGTTGATGTTCCATCAGTGCGGCCCCCTCACGGCGTCGCCGTGGTTCCAGTGACCCGTTTGCGCATCGGGTCATAGCGCCATTCGTAGCCCGGCCATCCAACCTCGCGGGCATAGCGGCTTAGCTCCGCGAGTTCACCGGGGGCGTGCTGCCAGCCCGGTCCACACGTCGCGTCAATCTCTGCGGGGTACTGGCCGCCGTCCTCGCGCCGCCACCGCCGTGCCCGCACCCGGCCCGGCGCAGGGTGTCCGTGGCCGAGCACCTGATCAGCGCGCCCGGCGAAGGCCATCACGGTCCGCTGTCGGCGGGCCGCCGCCGCCAGCCCCGGCCACGCGGCCACGGCCACCACCGCGGCGACGAGGCCCGCCAGCCACAGCCGGGAGACAAGAACCAGCCCGACACCGAAGGTCGCCGCGGCCAGGACCGCGGCCGCGGCCGTCGCGGGGACGATCGGCACCGCATCGACTCCACCCCTGCGCCACCAGCGCATCCAGGCCGCCGCGGCGATGACACACACGGCCACCCCGACCGCCCCAGCCGCGAGGACCGCCGCGGCGATCCATCCGGCCGTGGTGAGATGCCATCCCGGCGCGGGCCGCCAGCCCGTGACCGTCTCCGGGTTGAACGGGTCACCGTGAAACGGGGTCCGGTTCGGCTCAGCCAGCCCGTACGGGACCACGGCGGCCAAGACCGCAGAGCGGTTCGCCCAGGCCGCCACCGCCAGGACCGCGACCGCCAGCGCAATCCACAGCCGGTCAGTGTCGGTAATGGTGTCATCGGTCTCGGTGCTCATCGGTCGCGCCCTTGCCCGCCCCGCTGCTGCTCGCGGACCTGCTGCCGCTCCTCCTGGCGTCGAGCGGCTTCGGCGCGGGCTGCGGCGGCCCGTTGGTCACGCTGCTGCTCTTTCGAAGCCCGCTCGGTCTCAGATCGGTCGGCCGGTGAGCGCGGGCCAACCGGCCCGGCCGGTAGGGACTGTTCTTCTGGGCGGCGGCGTCGCATGGAGACCACGGCGTTGCCGTGCTCATCACTGCCCAGGACTCGGGTGCCGGTCCACGTCTCGTAGCCGCCTCGGTCTTGAGTGGCCTGCGCCGTCGCCTCGTCAAGCCGCGCAGTCCATTGGGCATCAGACAGCAGGACGCGCCCGTTCCGGTCGCGCGGGACCGGAACCGTGAACGTCAGTTCTTCGTCCATGTGGTGGGCGTCCTCTCATCCTCAACGCAGGTGTGACGTGACGCTAACCGGACGGCGCGACACCGAGAAGGGATCACCGTTCACGTCCTCCGCGTTCGCGCGCGTCGCGCGCCCGGCGCTGTTGGCGCGCTTGGTTGCGCCGCTGGGCTTCCTCGAGCGCGGCGGCCATCCGCTCCTCGCGGCCCGGCGCGCTCGCCTCGCGACGCCGCGGCGGCTGGCGATCGGGCGCGGCCCGCTCAGTGGTGCGGGTAGCCGCACGACTGCGCTTTGCGCCGCGCTCCAACCGGGTCAGGTCGTAGTCCCGTTC
>NZ_JCALDR010000033.1:0-19365 GCF_059812965.1 Mycobacterium sp. NGS29 | reverse complement strand
CCGGCGCTTGGGTAGATGGCGCCGGCTCTCTTCGCGCGCTTGGGCGCGCTCATCGCCCGGCGCCGGGCGGCCCCGCGAACGCCTGAGCGATCCCCAGCCAGCGCTGCGCGTCCTCCCCCACCGCCGTCACATCCAGCGACCCCAGCGGCCGCCGCTGCGTCACCAGAAAGCAGAAGTCCTCCGCCGAACCGGTAACCCGCTGCGCCGCCTCTGCCGGACCCCACGACCACACGTCCCCGCCGGGCCCGCGCAACTCCACCCGAAACTGCTCGGCGGGCGGGGTCAAATTATTGACCAGGTACGCGTAGTCCCGTGCGCGCACGCCGATATGCGCGATCGACCGCAACCGGTCGGTGGCCGGCCGGGCGATGCCGAGCGTGTCGGCGACGTCCAACCCGTGCGCCCAGGTCTCCATCAACCGCGCGGTGGCCATCGACGTGGCGCTCATCGGCGGCCCGAACCAGGGCAGCTTGCGTCCGTCGGGAACCTCCAACAGCGCCGCGTGCAACCGACCGCGGGTATCGCGCCAGTCGGTGAGCAGTTCAGCGGCAGGCCTGGCCGCCAGCTCCTCCGCGCCGGCGTCGACGAATCCACCGGGATCGGCAGCCGCACCGGCCAGCACGTCGGCGAACCCGTTCTCGTCGGTGATCGACAAAAGCGACACCCGGTCGGTCCACAACAGGTGCCCGATCTGGTGGGCGATGGTCCAACCCGGCGCCGGGGTCGGCTCGGCCCAGCGTTGCGGCGGCAACGGCGCCACTAACGCGTCCAGGTCGTCGCTCTCGGCGCGCAGGTCGGCGACGAACGGACCTGGACCTGCCATGATTCCTCCTCGACTATTTGCTGACCGCCGCGCGTCGTCGGCCGACAAGACTATGCACCAGCAACCCGCCCAGATAGATCACCGAACCGTACAACGCGTACGCCGGCGCGCGGCCGTCGTCGGGAATGAACGCCGCCGCCACGGTGACCGCAACGATGAAGGACACCCAGAACAGCGCATCCTGCACCGCGAACACGTGCCCGCGCAGCGCGTCGTCGACATCGATCTGCATCGCCGAATCGGCGCACAGCTTGACCACCTGACCGGCCAACCCGAGCAGAAAGCCGCACACCACCATCACCGGCAACAGCAGTGTGGCGCCGCCGCACTGGATGACCGCGGCCGCGACCAGCGCAGCGTTGGCCGTCGCGTAACGACCCCAGCGCCGCACCAGAGCCGGGGTCAGCACGTTGGCCAGGAAAGCTCCCAGACCAGTGGCGGCGAAGAACACCAGCGCGGTGCCGAAGCCCGTCTTGTCGGCGTCCTTGATGTGGTGGACCAGTAGCAGCACCACCAGCGAGTTGATCCCGACCACCATCCGGTGCGCGGCCAGGCCCGAGAGGGCGGCGGCCACCGTCGGGCGTTGTAAAACGGTACGAACCCCGTGCAACCACCCGGTGACCACCGCATAGACCGCCGACCCGTGGATGGCGCGTTTGGTGTCGTCGGGTCCGAGCACCTTGGGCGCGAAGCGCCGCGACAGCAGCAGCGCCAGCGACACCGGGATCAGCGCGGTGAAGATGACGACCGCCGCACCCCGATCACCGGGGCCACCGAGCCAGTGCGGCACCAGCATGAAGTTGGCGCCCAGGAAGGCCGCCACCGCGCCTGAGGCGGTGGCCACCGAGTTCATCGTCACCACCTGTTCGCGCGGCACCACGTGCGGCAGGCTCGCCGACAACCCGGAGGCCACGAACCGGGCCATGCCGTTAGCCAACAGTGCGGCGCACAGCAGCAGCACCTCCCCCGCGCTGACGGCGAGGATGACGCCGATCGCGCCGATGAAACAGAGCCGCACCACGTTGGCCCGGATGAGCACCAGCCGCCGATCCCACCGGTCCAACACCGCACCGGCGAACGGCCCCAACAGCGAGTACGGCAGAAACAGCACCGCGAAAGCCCCGGCGATCGCCAGCGGCCCGACAGCCCGGTCGGGGTTGAACAGCAGCGCTCCCGCCAGACCCGCCTGGAACAGTCCGTCACCGAACTGACTGGCCATGCGCAGCTGCAGCAGTCGCCAGAAGTCGGGCAGCGCCCGCACCGACCGCCAGAGCTCGACGGGCGCGCTCGCCTGCAACCGGCTGCGAATCACGGGACCCACTTCCACGATCGGCGCAGGCGAAGGCTGAAGCGGCCGTGCGTCGTCTCAATACAGTACAAATCTTCGCCGGCGGCGGATGTTTGCACCGGTGAGGCGACCGCGAGTGCGATGATGTTGTGGTGGCTCAGCACGATGACCCTGACGACTCGGTCGCTCCAGCCGCGCAACGCGTGCGCGCCGGTACCCTGCTGCTGGCCAACACCGACCTGCTCGAGCCGACGTTCCGGCGCAGCGTGATCTACATCGTCGAGCACAACGACGGCGGCACCTTGGGAGTGGTGCTCAACCGGTCCAGCGAGACAGCGGTGTACAACGTCCTGCCGCAGTGGGCCAAGCTCGCGGCCAAGCCGAAGACGATGTACATCGGCGGACCGGTCAAGCGCGACGCCGCCCTGTGCCTGGCGGTACTGCGCGTCGGTGCCGAACCCGACGGTGTGCCGGGCTTACGTCACGTGGCCGGGCGCATGGTGATGGTCGATCTGGACGCCGACCCCGATCTGATCGCGCCGGTGGTGGAAGGGGTGCGGATTTTCGCGGGTTACTCGGGGTGGACCATTGGCCAACTGGAGGGCGAGATCGAGCGCGACGACTGGATTGTGTTGTCGGCGTTGCCTTCTGACGTGTTGGCGCCACCGCGGTCGGACCTCTGGGGTCAGGTGCTGCGCCGTCAGCCGCTGCCGCTTTCGTTGCTGGCCACTCACCCGATCGACCTCAGCCGCAACTAGCCCGTCTGCTCAGTGGCAGGACCTCAGTTGCAGGACAGTGTGCAACCCGCACAGTTACCGGCACAGCCGGCCTCGGCCGCGGCGGCCTCACGACGCAGTGCGTAGCGCGCGCTCTGCCACGACCCGGCGGCCAGGGTGCCCAGCGCGCCGGTGACGCACACGATCACCACCACCAGCGCGGTCTGCGCCGGCGCGGCCAGCGCCACCACTCCCCCGGCGACCAGCATCACGGCCGCGGCCAGCTGGGTGGGCGCCATGGCGCGCAGGGCCAGCTGGGTGGGATCGGCGGCGGGCGGTTGGGCAAGAGACCAGATCCCGAAGGCGGCAGCGGCTAGCGCCGCACACACGCACAGCACGCCCGCGATAAGCATGCGCTCACAATACGAGCCCGCCGACGATTGTGCGCGCCGGGATCCGTGCCCGGGGTCAGCGCGATGGGACCACGGCCAGCAACGGTGGTGCCGCTTGCGCCGGGGCGGCGCCGGGCTGGGCCGCCCCGGGGACCGCGGCCCGAGGTGCGGGCTGCAGCGGCTGGGCAGGAGCCGGTGACTGGGCAGGCGCCGGTAGTGGTGCGGCGGGTACCGGCGAGGCCGGGGCAGGCGTGCCGACTCGTGCGGGAGCCGCGGCGGGCGGTGCCTGGCCAGCAGCGCCGGGTGCGCTGACCCGGAAGCCGCTGATGATCGCGTCGGTGGCGGGACCGTCGCTGACCGCCTGCGACGCGGCGGTGGTCACCGACAGCGACACCAGGTACCGCTCGGAGCCGGAACTGGCGATCACGTGCCGGCGCGAGGTGTTCAGCGTCATGTCGTTCTCGCGGTAGGTGCCCTCGATCACCGCCGACGGGAAGGTGCCGAGATTGGCCTGCGAGGCGTTGGTCGTCTGCCACGCCAGCAGCCGCTGACTGTCGACGAAGCCGTGGGTGATCGCCTCCGCAGGGTCGAAGTCGCCGATCAGCTTGTACACGACTACCTGCGCATTCGATGTGTACACGCTGTTGCCGCCCACCCGGTCGGCGATCACCACGAAGGCGTCGGGCACGTTGGGGTCGGGTACCTGAGTCCAGCGGGGCGGCATCGGCACGGTGATGTCGAGGGCCTTGAATCCCAGCGGTCGTTGCGCTTCGAGCTTGACGCCCTTGCCCTCCAGGTATTCGCGCAGGGTCCCGGTGACGGCCGGTGCCGTGGCCGCCGGGGTGGGGGCGACGGCCGCGGGCGCCTGGACCGGGACGGCGGCGGGTGCCTGGACCGGGACGGCGGCGGGCGCTTGGACCGGGACGGCGGCGGGTGCCTGGACCGGGACGGCGGCGGGTGCCTGCGCGGGGGCGGGGGCGAATCTGTTGCTCGTCACGCCGCCCGGGAAGATCGCCGATCCTTGAGCCGGCGGGCTGGTCTGCTGCATCGGGACCTGGCCGGGATTGATCGGCTGAGGTACCAGCGGTTCCGCCGATGCTGTGCCGCCCGCCGCCATCACGACGCCGACGACCCCGGCGGCAACACCGCCGGCGAAGGTCCGCCAACTGCACGCGATTCGAATCATTTCGCCCCGGTCCCTCCAGAAGAGCTGCTTGTTCAAGCCCGCCATCGAGGCTGAATGTAACCACTGCTCACAGCGCCGACCACGCTCGAAACACAGCTGGGATGAACCTCTGATCGCTGTGCAACGCAACCGAGACCAACCCGTGGCCGGGCGATCGGGGCCGGGTCGGCGAAAGGCCCCTTATACCCTGTTGGGCGTGACCGAATCGCCGCCCACCGCTCCCGTCGACCCGCCCGGCGCCAAAGACGCCGACGCGCCGCGGTACCGCTACACCGTCGAGGTGGCGGCTGCGCTGGAACGCACCTGGCAGGACAACTGGGCCGAGCAGGGCACGTTCAACGTGCCCAATCCGGTGGGCACGCTGGCGCCGGCGGACGGCGCGGCGGTCCCGGACAACAAACTCTTCGTGCTGGACATGTTCCCCTACCCGTCGGGGGACGGGTTGCACGTCGGTCACCCGCTGGGATACATCGCCACCGACGTCTACGCCCGGTATTTCCGGATGAACGGCCGAAACGTGTTGCACGCGTTCGGTTTCGATTCGTTCGGGCTACCCGCGGAGCAGTATGCGGTGCAGACCGGCACCCACCCGCGCACCCGCACCCAGGCCAACGAGGTGAACATCCGTCGGCAACTGCGTCGGCTGGGTCTCGCCCACGACAGCCGGCGCAGCTTCTCGACCACCGACGTCGAGTTCTACACGTGGACGCAGTGGATCTTCTTGCAGATCTACAACGCCTGGTTCGACCCCGCCGCCGGCAAGGCCCGCCCGATCGCCGAACTGGTCGCCGAATTCGATTCCGGTGCAAGGACTCTGAGCGATGGTAGGGACTGGGCGACGCTGCCGGCGGGGGAGCGGGCCGACGTCGTCGACAGTCACCGGCTGGTCTACCGCGCCGACTCGGTGGTGAACTGGTGCCCCGGGCTGGGTACCGTGCTGGCCAACGAAGAGGTCACCGCTGACGGCCGCAGCGACCGCGGCAACTTCCCGGTGTTCCGGAAACGGTTGCGGCAGTGGATGATGCGGATCACGGCCTATTCCGATCGGCTGCTCGACGACCTCGACGCCCTGGACTGGCCGGAACCGATCAAGACCATGCAGCGCAACTGGATCGGACGCTCGACCGGTGTGGCCGCACTGTTCTCGGCCACCGGCGCCGACGGGGATGCCCGGGACATCGAGGTGTTCACCACCCGGCCCGACACCCTGTTCGGCGCCACGTATCTGGTGCTGGCCCCCGAGCATGAACTGGTCGACGGGCTGGTCGCCGCCGCCTGGCCGGACGGTACCCACCCGTCCTGGACATACGGGGCCGCGACACCCGGTGCAGCCGTCGCCGCATACCGGCGCGCCATCGCGGCCAAGACCGACCTGGAACGCCAGGAGAGTCGCGAGAAGACGGGTGTCTTCCTCGGCGCCTACGCCGTCAATCCGGCGAACGCCCAACCGGTGCCGATCTTCATCGCCGACTACGTGCTGGCCGGATACGGGACCGGGGCGATCATGGCCGTGCCGGGACACGATCAACGCGACTGGGACTTCGCCCGGGCGTTGAACCTGCCGATCGTCGAAGTCATTGCCGGCGGCGACATTTTGCAGTCGGCGTATCCCGGCGACGGGGTGCTGGTCAATTCCGACTACCTCGACGGCCTGCACGTCGCGGATGCCAAGCGTGCCATCACCGAGCGCCTCGAGGCGGCCGGCCGCGGCCGCGTCCGGATCGAATACAAGCTGCGGGACTGGCTTTTCGCGCGGCAGCGGTATTGGGGCGAGCCGTTCCCGATCGTCTACGACGCCGACGGACGCCCACACCCGCTCGATGAGGCCGCGCTGCCCGTCGAACTGCCCGACGTCCCGGACTATCTGCCGGTGTTGTTCGATCCCGACGACGCCGCCAGTGAACCGTCACCGCCGCTGGCCAAAGCGACCGACTGGGTGCACGTCGAGTTGGATCTGGGGGACGGTCTGCGGCCCTACAGCCGCGACACGAACGTGATGCCGCAGTGGGCCGGCAGCTGCTGGTACGAACTGCGCTACACCGACCCGCATAACTCGGAGCGCTTCTGCGCCAAGGAGAACGAGGCCTACTGGATGGGGCCGCGCCCGGCTGAGCACGGCGTCGATGACCCGGGCGGGGTGGACCTCTACGTCGGTGGCGCCGAGCACGCGGTGTTGCACCTGTTGTATTCGCGCTTCTGGCACAAGGTGCTGTACGACCTCGGCCACGTCAGCTCCCGCGAGCCGTTCCGACGGCTGGTCAACCAGGGCCTGGTCCAGGCTTACGCCTACACCGACGCGCGCGGCACCTACGTGCCGGCCGCCGAGGTGATCGAGCGCGACGGGACCTTCCGGTATCCCACACCGGACGGCGAGATCGAGGTGTTCCAGGAATTCGGCAAGATGGGTAAGAGCCTGAAGAATTCGCTGACCCCGGACGACATCTGCGACGCGTACGGCGCGGACACCCTGCGGGTCTATGAGATGTCGATGGGCCCGCTGGAGACGTCGCGTCCGTGGGCCACCAAGGACATCGTCGGTGCGCACCGTTTTCTGCAGCGGGTGTGGCGTCTCGTCGTCGACGAGGACACCGGCGAACTTCGGGTGGTGGACGCCGAATTGGCCGCCGAGACGTCCCGTGCCCTGCACCGCACGATCGCCGGCGTGTCCGAAGACTATGCGGCACTGCGTAATAACACCGCGGCCGCCAAGCTGATCGAATACACCAACCACCTCACCAAGGTGCATCGTGACGGTGTCCCGAAGGCGGCCGTCGAACCGCTGGTGTTGTTGCTGGCGCCGCTGGCTCCGCACCTTGCCGAGGAGTTGTGGTCACGGCTCGGCCACACCGCCTCGCTGGCGCACGGCCCATTCCCGGTCGCTGACCCGGCGTTTCTGGTCGACGACACCGTCGAGTACCCGGTGCAGGTCAACGGCAAGGTGCGCGGCCGGGTACTGGTCGCCGCCGACGCCGACGCCGATGCCGTGCAGGCCGCGGCGCTGGCGGACGAGAAAGTGCTGGCCTTCCTGGCAGGCGCGGAGCCCCGCAAGGTCATCGTGGTCCCCGGCCGGATGGTGAACCTGGTGATCTAACGCCATCGGCAACACTGACTGTGCATGTGACGACGCGACTCGCGGAAATCCCGTCGCAGGCCGCACATTCGGCGGGCAGTGGGGCCGGGGGACGCGGCTACCGCTGCCGGATCACCACTTCGTGCACGTGTCCGTCCGGCGGCGTGGCCACCACATTGGCCACCACCTCGGCGACGGTCTGCGGCCGCAGGAACTTCGCCGGATCGTAGTCACCGCCCTGGTACGCGACGAGTTCGCGCTGCATGTCGGTGTCGACGCGACCGGGGTAGATCGAGGTGACCGAGAGCCGCGGTTCGTCGGCGCGCAGCGAGTCGGCGAACGCGCGCAGGGCGAATTTGCTGGCCGAGTAGGAGGCCATGCCGGCGGACACGTTGCGGCCCGAGCCGGAGTTGATGAACACCACGTGGCCGCGGACCGCGCGCAGCGCCGGCAGTAGCGCCAGCGTAAGCGCAACCGCCCCAATGACATTGACGCTGAACGTGGCGCGCCACTCGTCGACGTGCGACTCGGCGACATGGCCCGGGACGGATACCCCGGCGTTGTGGACCAGCACGTCGAGTTCGTCGACGACCTCGCAGCTGGACTCGATCGAGTCGGTGTCGGTCAGATCCAACGGAAACGTGGTGGCGCCGAGGCGCTCCGCGACGGCATCCAGACGTCCCGACGGACGGCCGGCCAACAGCAGGGTGTGGCTGGGTGCCAACGCCGTGGCGATCGCCGAACCGATGCCGCCGCTGGCGCCGGTGATCAACGCGGTGGGCATCTCAGACCTGGTTCGGCAACGGCGAGGCCGGGGCGGGACCCGTCGGCTCACTGGAGGCGAGCCGGTCCAGCGGCGCCAGCGCCTTCATCAGCACCTCCAGGTCGGAGTGGGGGAGTTGGCTGAGCATCGCGGCCAGTGAGGCGTGCCGGCTGGCCAGGGACTCGGCGTGCACCGCCCGGCCCTGCGGAGTGATGTCGACCAGCACGGCGCGCAGGTCGGACGGGTCGCGCGAGCGTTTCACCAACCCGACCTTCTCCAACCGGCGGATGGCCACGGTGGTGGTGGGTGTGCGTACCCGTTCGTGTGCGGCCAGGTCCGTCATCCGGATCGGGCCCCGGTCGAGCAGCGTGATCAGGATCGACAGCTGCGCCAGGGTGAGGTCACTGGCCACCGCGCCGGTGGTGGGGTCGCCGCGGCGCAAGATGGCGAACAGCTTGGATAGCGAGCGGTGCAACCCCTCCGCCAGGTCCGCCAGCGCTGGGGCGGTGGGTTCGCTGTCCGACATAAACCGGCAGTCTAACCCGACCATGGGGCGAAGGAAGACCCTGTCTGGAAGGGTGTGCCCGCCCTGTTCACAGCACCTGGGAGAGGAATCGCTGCAGCCGCTCGGTCTCGGCGGTTTCGAAGATCTGCTCCGGGGGCCCGAACTCCACGACTTTGCCGTGGTCCATGAACACCACGGCATCCGAGGCGGAGCGCGCGAAGCCCATCTCGTGCGTGACTACGACCATTGTCATGCCGTCGGCGCCCAGGTCGGCGATCAGCGCCAGGATCCCCTTGACCAATTCGGGGTCCAGTGCTGAGGTGGCCTCGTCGAAGAACATCACCTGCGGGGCCATGGCCAGCGCGCGAGCGATCGCGACCCGCTGCTGTTGGCCACCTGACAGCGCCCCGGGGCGCGCACCCGCTTTGCCTTTGAGCCCCACCCGGTCCAGGTGGTGCATCGCCAGCTCGCGGGCCGCCGCGGCGGGTAGCCCGCGCAGCTTGCGCGGCGCCAAGGCGACGTTGTCCAGCACGCTGCGGTGCGGGAACAGGTTGAAGTGCTGGAACACCATGCCGATGCGCTGGCGCAGCTCGTTGGGGTCGTCGCGCAACACCGACCGGCCGTCCAGCAGGATGTCGCCGCTGTCCGGCTCGTACAACCGGTTCAAGGTGCGCAGCAACGTCGACTTGCCGGAGCCGGACGGGCCGATCACCGCGGTCGTGGTACCGGCGGGGACTTCCAGGCTGACCCCGCGCAATACGGTGGTGCCACCCAAGTTCTGGTGAATGTCGTTGGCGGCCAACGAAACTTGCCGGATCACGTCATCTCCGTGCCGATGGTCGAGGTGACGACTTCGGCGGGATCCGCCGGATCGAGTTTGGCGCGGCCGCGGCGCAACCGGGCGTCGATGAAGTTCACCAGGTGCGTCAGCGGCACGGTCAGGATCAGGTAGCAGATGCCGGCAGCCACCAGCGGGGACAGGTTGCCGGTCTGCGCGTTGAGATCCCGGCCCACCTGGAACAGCTCGCGCTGGTTGGCGATCAGACCGAGGAAGTAGACCAGCGCGGATGCTTTGAGCAGGGCGATGAACTGGTTGACCAAGGCCGGCAGGACGCGCCGGATCCCCTGCGGCATCACCACCAGACGCATCGCGGCCGGGTAGCTGAAGCCGAGCGCTCGGGCGGCTTCCAATTGGCCGGGGTCGACGCTCTGGATGCCGGACCGCAGGATCTCCCCAACGTAGGCGCCGGTCATCAGACCGAGCGCGGCGATGCCCAGCGGATAGGGATTGCTGTTGGTCACTCCGCTGAGCAGCGGTCCCACCCCCAGCCCGATGATCAGGATGATCACCACCTCGGGCAATCCACGGAAGATGTCGGTGTAGACGCGGGCCGGCCAGCGCAGCCAGCGGCTGTGGGAAATCCCCGCGACGGCCAGGACAATGCCGATCGCCAACCCGATCACGCTGGCACTGCCGGTGAGGATCAGCGTGTTGGGCAGTCCGGTGGTGAGCAGCGTGGGGATGGCCTGGCGATACATCTCCCAGTCCAGGAACGATTCGCGCAGCTGGGTCAACGTCGACTTGGGGGCGGCCGGGTCCGCCGGTTTGCGGTGGTGGTGGGCGGCGATGGCGGCGAAGTCGGGCAGTTTCGGCGCCGGTGCGGCGCGGGAGCCCGGTTTCCAGCCCGGCGGCAGATTGCGCGGCTTCCACTTGCTGTAGAGGTCGGCCCAGGTGCCATCGGCGATCACGGCATCCAGGCCCGAGTTCAACGCGTCCACCAGCGGTTGGTTGTCCTTGGCGACGGCGTATGCGACGAAGTCGTCGGCGCCGAAGGTGTCGGCCACCACGATGGCCGGGTCACCCGGCCGGATCGCGCTCGATGCCTGACCCGCCGGTGCCACCCACGCGTCGAGCTGGTGGGTCTTGATGCTGGCGTACACGGTGGCGAAGTCCGGGTACTTCACCGGCTGCAGGTGCAGGACGTCCACCACGTAGGAGTCTGCGACGGTGCCCTGGACGACGCCGATGCGCTGGCCTGCGGCCAGATCAGTGAAATGCTTGATCGGCGATCCCAACGGAACCACCAGCGAGTGGTAACCGAAGTCGTAACCGTTGGTGAAGGCGACGGTGTGGCGACGTGCGTCGGTGGCCTTGACCGACGATGAGCCGACGTCGAAGCGTCGTGACGCCACCTGGGCCAGCAGGCCGGAGAAATCCGTTCCGACGAAACGCACCTGCAAGCCCAGCTTGGCCGCGACCGCGCGCAGCAACTCGTTGTCGAAGCCGGTGAAGCGGCCGGTGGCGTTGATGCAGGTGCTGGGCGGTGCGTCGGACAGGGTGCCGACCAGCAGCATGCCGGGGGTGCCCAGCCCCAACTCTGCGATGTTCACCGAGCTCAACGGCACCACGGTGGCAGTGGTGTCGGAGTCGTCGTCGCCGGCACCACCGCGCGCGGAGACCAGGTCTGTCGGCAGCACCGTCGCGCTTTCCACGCCCGGCGGTGCGCACTGGTTCTGGTCGGCCAAGGCGGGAGCGGCCCCGGCCAGACCGGCCACCAGCAGGATCGTCGCAACGAATCCGAACAGCTTGGCGCCGCGTCCGGCGGTGGGGGCGAAGCGGGCACTCATCACCGCCACCGTAGCGAGCGGGACATCGGTCAGAGCGGCAACGCGGTTGAGCTCAGCGTGCGCTGTCGCGCCACCGGCACAGCGCTTCGGCATCGCTCAGGTCGTAGTCGGGTCCGTTGACACCCACGGTCAGCAGCGTGACGCCGAGGGCGGTGAGAGCTTCGGCATTGGGGACCACGTCTTTGCCACTGCCGGCGGACGCCGAGCGCTCGATGGTGGCCGGGTCGCGCCCGACGGCGTCGCAATGCTCAGCAAGTACGGCGGCTTTGCCGGGAAATTCTTCGGCGTCGCTGAAGCTGTGCCACACGTCGGCGTGCTCGGCGACCAGGCGCAGGGTCTTGCGTTCGCCACCGCCGCCGATCAGCACCGGGATATCGCGGGTCGGCGCCGGGTTGAGTTTAGCCAGCCGCGACGTGATTCGGGGGAGTGCGCCGGCCAGGTCGTCGAGCCGGCTGCCGGCGGTACCGAACTCGTAGCCGTACTCGTCATAGTCCTTCTGCTTCCAACCGGAGCCGATGCCCAGGATGAGCCGCCCGTCGGAGATGTGATCGACCGTGCGGGCCATGTCGGCCAGCAGTTCCGGGTTGCGGTAGGAGTTGCACGTCACCAGCGCGCCGATCTCGATGCGTGCGGTCTGTTCGGCCCAGGCTGCGAGCATGGTCCAGCATTCGAAGTGCGCGCCGTCCGGGTCGCCGTACAGCGGGAAGAAATGGTCCCAGTTGAACGCGACGTCGACGCCGATGTCCTCGCAGCGGCGCACCGCGTCGCGAATGTCGCGGTACTGCGGTGCGTGCTGGGGCTGCAGCTGCACGCCGATGCGGACGGGGAAGTCGGGGAGCACGGGGGAGGTCATAGAGACCACCGTAGGCCTCAGCGGCCGTCGATCACCGCGCGCAGGAGGTCGATCAGAGTGCGGGGCTGATCGCTCTGCACCGAGTGGCCCGAGTTCTCGACGACGTGAACACCACGGAAATTTGTTGCGCGCCTTTGCAATTCAGCGACGTCGTGGTCGTTGACGAAGCCCGAGGTGCCGCCGCGCACCAGGGTCACCGGCGCGGCCAACGCATCGACGTCCTCCCACAGGCTGTCGAAGTCGGGGAATTTGCGGATGGTGTCGTACCGCCACGTCCAGTTGCCGTTGTCCAGCTGCCGGGAGTTGTGGAACACGCCGCGGCGCAAGGCTTTCACCTCGCGGTGGGGAGCGGCGGCGACCGTGAGCTCCAGCATCGCCTGGAAGCTGGGGAATTCCCGCTCCCCGGCCATCAGTTCCACCGTGCCGCGCTGCTCCTTGGTCATCTCCGAGTGCCGCGCCAGCGCCGACGGGGTGACGTCGACGAGCACGAGTTGGTCGACCAACTCCGGTGCCAGCGCACTCAGCCGGATGGCGGTCAGTCCGCCCAGCGACATGCCGACCACGAACTCCGCATCCGGTGCCAGCTCGCGTAACACCGGCGCCAGGGTGTCGGCGTTGTGCTGCGGGGAGTAATCGCCGTCCGCGCGCCAGGCGGAGTGACCGTGACCGGGCAGGTCAACGGCCAGCGCCGGTTCCCCGAGACCGACGATCACGGTGTCCCAGGTGTGCGCGTTCTGCCCGCCGCCGTGCAGGAAGATCACCCGCGGGTCAGAGTCACCCCAGCGCAACGCGCTGATTTCGCCTACCGTCACGCGCTCGGCGCGGGGCAGCGGTCCGGTGACACCGGCCTGTTCGGCGTTCTCAGCCAGCAGGTCGAACTCAGAAAGCCCGGTCAGATCTTCGTCGGTCACGCCTAGTGACTCTACGAGTCACGCCGGCGTGCCGTTCGGGTCAGGCGGTCAGCCCTCGCTGATGAACTCTTCGAGCTGGGTGCGCGCGACGTCGTCGGGCAGCTGCTCGGGCGGGCTCTTCATCAGGTAGGCCGACGCCGGGATCACCGGTCCGCCGATGCCGCGGTCCTTGGCGATCTTGGCCGCCCGCACCGCGTCGATGATGACGCCCGCGGAGTTCGGGGAGTCCCACACCTCGAGCTTGTACTCCAGGTTCAGCGGCACGTCGCCGAAAGCGCGGCCTTCCAGGCGCACGTAGGCCCACTTGCGGTCGTCGAGCCAGCCGACGTGATCGGACGGGCCGATGTGGACGTCCTTGGAGTTGAATTCACGCTGAACATTGGAGGTCACGGCCTGGGTCTTGGAGATCTTCTTGGACTCCAGGCGCTCCCGCTCGAGCATGTTCAGGAAGTCCATGTTGCCGCCCACGTTGAGCTGCATGGTGCGGTCCAGCTGCACACCGCGGTCCTCGAACAGTTTGGCCATGACCCGGTGGGTGATGGTGGCGCCGACCTGGCTCTTGATGTCGTCACCGACGATCGGCACCCCGGCGTCGGCGAACTTCTTGGCCCACACGGGGTCAGAGGCGATGAACACCGGCAACGCGTTGACGAACGCAACGCCGGCGTCGATGGCGCACTGGGCGTAGAACTTGTCGGCCTCTTCCGAACCGACAGGCAGATAGGAGACCAGCACGTCGACCTCGGCGTCCTTGAGCACCTGGACCACGTCCACCGGCTCGGAGTCGGACAGCTCGATGGTGTCGGCGTAGTACTTGCCGATGCCGTCCAGGGTCGGGCCGCGCTGCACCAGCACGTTGGTCGGCGCGACGTCGGCGATCTTGATTGTGTTGTTCTCCGAGGCGAAGATCGCGTCGGACAGATCGAAGCCGACCTTCTTGGCGTCGACGTCGAACGCCGCCACGAACTTCACGTCGCGGACGTGGTACGGGCCGAAGCGCACGTGCATCAGGCCGGGGACCGTCGACGTGTCGTCGGCGTTGTAGTAGTACTCAACGCCCTGGACCAGCGAGGACGCGCAGTTGCCGACTCCGACAATGGCGACTCGTACCTCGGACGCCTGTGACGCGTTCTGCTCACTCATGGGGCGTTCTCCTAACCTTGTAACTCTCTGGTGTCTTGGCAATTCGTGTCGTGCAAGGGGTTCTGACGTGCTGCGATCGGGTCACGTCTGTTCGACGTGGTTGGGGGCTGCTCGTTCGGCGGCGATGAGCTCGTTGAGCCATTTGACTTCCCGCTCGCTGGACTCGAGCCCGAGTTGGTGCAGTTGACGGGTGTAGCGATCGAACGAGCTACTGGCCCGCGCCACCGCGTCGCGCAGACCTTCCCGACGCTCTTCGACCTGGCGCCGCCGACCCTCCAGGATGCGCATCCGCGCCTCCGCCGGGGTGCGGTTGAAGAACGCCAGGTGCACACCGAATCCGTCGTCGGTGTAGTTGTGCGGCCCGGTGTCGGCGACCAACTCGCCGAAACGACGCCGGCCCTCCTCAGTGAGCTGGTACACGCGGCGGGCCCGACGCACCGGTGTTCCGGCAGGCGCGGCGTTCTCAGCGATCAGACCCTCGGTCTGCATGCGGCGCAGAGCGGGATACAGCGACCCATAGGAGAAGGCGCGGAAGGCGCCGAGCAGGCCGGTCAGCCGCTTGCGCAACTCGTAGCCGTGCATCGGTGACTCGATCAGCAGGCCCAGGATGGCCAATTCCAGCATCGAGTCACCTCCTTTTGACGGACTGATTACGACGGTACGACGCCTCGCGTCATCGTATCGTCCCGATATATTAGCGACAACACCACCGGGTGTTTATGCGCTGTTAGTCACACCGCCGGCTCGGTCAGCTCACGTAACGGACCTGCTTGGGGGTACCGTCGGGCGCCAACTCGATACTGCCGCTGCCGTAGTCGCTGGAAATGTAGATGGACAACGACAGCGCGCCCGGCGTGGTCGGGTCCTTGGCCGGGTCGACGATCAGGTAGCTGGACTTGACGTCCTGCTGTTTGATGCCGACGGTCTCCGGCGCACCGCGCAGCACTCCCACCACCGTCTTGACGTCGAACTTGCTCAGATCGACGAGCGTGGTCTGGGTGCTGGCGTTCTTGGCCGAGCTGCTCGGATCACCCCAACCGCCGCGGTAGGTGTAACTGAGGACCCGCCGCTCGTCGGTGGGATCACTCCGGTCCATCGATGCGTACTCCGGGTAGACCAGCAGGCGGTAGCCCATGGTGTCGCCGAACCGCTTGCGGGTCTGTTCCAACAGACCGGTCAGGCCGCCGAGGGATTGCAGTCGTTTGGGCGGCGTCAGCACCACGGGCGCGATGCCGTCGGATTTGGCGCCCGGATCCGAGGTGAAGTCCAGTGGCGAGGTGGTGTTGCCGTAGAGCCCCCAACCGATGGCGATGCCCAGCAGCACCGTCACGACGAGGGCCGCCACGGTCAGGCCCAGGCCGTTGGGCCGGCGCACCCTGGTCCTGGGCCCCGTCTTCTCGGCGGCGCCTTGCGACTGTAGGTCTGCGACCAGGCGCTGCAGTTCGCCCAGTGTCACCGCATTGGTGGCCGAGCGGATGCGCTCACGGTGTTCCTCCGAAGAGATCTCACCGTCGTTGAAAGCATTGTCCAGAATCCGGCACGTGTCCTGCCGGTCGCTGTCTTTCGCCCGCGTCGACCCCGACCCTGCCCATTTCGCCACGAGGAGATCGTAGAAGTTCGGACAGCGACGTGATCATCCGTACCGGCCCGGCCGCCACGAGAGTGTTAGTTGCATATCGGCGCCGGGGATGGCGACGTACTCTGGTCAGCGTGCGACTGCAGCGACAGGTGGTGGACTACGCGCTTCGACGGCGCTCACTGCTGGCCGAGGTGTACTCGGGACGCACCGGCGTGTCCGAAGTCTGCGACGCCAACCCATATTTGCTGCGTGCGGCGAAGTTTCACGGGAAACTAAGCCAGGTGATGTGTCCGATCTGCCGCAAGGAGCAGCTCACGCTGGTGTCCTGGGTGTTTGGCGAGCATTTAGGCGCGGTGTCCGGCTCTGCGCGTACCGCCGAGGAGCTGGTGCTGTTGGCTACCAGGTTCTCCGAGTTTGCTGTGCACGTGGTCGAGGTGTGCCGGACGTGTAGCTGGAATCACCTGGTCAAGTCGTACGTGCTCGGTGCGCCGCGTCCGGCGCAGCCGCCCAACGGGTCGAAGACCCGGACGGCGCGCAACGGCGCCCGGACGGCCAGTGAATAACGAAGGGCGCCATCACCAGTCGTCGAGCGACACCCCGGACGAGGCGACAGCTGCCGGCGGGCGGCACTCGCGCGGTGCGGTGCCCCCTGACGACCGGATGACGACGATCATCCCGGCGGTGCCCGACAGCCGCCCGTCTCGGCACGTTGACCCCGTCGACGAAGTCAAGGCCGCACTCGACAACCCGCCGCCCGAAGGCGATCACCTCGACCAGGTCAAAGCTGCGTTGGACGCCCCGGTGCGCCGACCTGCGCGAGATCGGCCGGCCGGGGGCCCGCGCCCCCCGGACGGACCGCCGCCGTCGGGGCCGACGATGGGTGGACGCCCACGCCGACCGCGGCCCACCTGGACCGAGCAGATCAACTGGCGCTGGGTCAAACGCGCGGCGTACCTGAGTGCGGCGGCCCTGATCCTGCTGCCGATCGTCACCTTCACGATGGCGTATTTCATTGTCGATGTGCCGCGACCCGGCGACATCCGCACCAACCAGGTGTCCACCATCCTGGCCAGCGACGGCACCGAGATCGCGAAAATCGTTCCGCCCGAAGGCAACCGGGTGGACGTCAACCTGAACCAGGTGCCGGTGCATGTGCGCCAGGCGGTGATCGCCGCCGAAGACCGGGGCTTCTACTCCAATCCGGGTTTCTCCTTCAGCGGCTTCGCTCGGGCGGCCAAGAACAACCTGTTCGGCGGCGACCTGCAGGGCGGATCGACGATCACCCAGCAGTACGTCAAGAACGCGCTGGTCGGTTCGGCCCAACACGGGCTGAGCGGCATGATGCGCAAGGCCAAGGAACTGGTCATCGCGACGAAGATGTCGGGGGAGTGGTCCAAAGACGATGTGCTGCAGGCTTATCTGAACATCATCTACTTCGGGCGCGGGGCCTACGGAATCTCCGCGGCCGCCAAGGCCTATTTCGGTAAACCCGTCGAACAGCTCACCGTGTCCGAGGGCGCACTGCTGGCCGCGCTGATCCGGCGACCGTCCACCCTGGACCCCGCCGTCGACCCCGACGGTGCCCTGGCGCGCTGGAACTGGGTGCTCGACGGCATGGTGGAGACCAAAGCCTTAGCCAGCGGCGACCGTGCGACGCAGGTGTTCCCCGCTACCGTGCCGCCGGAGCAGGCGCGTGCGGCCAACCAGCCCTCCGGACCCAACGGACTCATCGAGCGGCAGGTCACCCGGGAACTGATGGAGCTGTTCAATATCGACGAGCAGACACTCAACACTCAGGGCTTGCAGGTCACCACCACGATCGACCCCCAAGCCCAGCAGGCCGCGGAGAAGGCGGTCGCCAAGTATCTCGATGGCCAGGACCCGGAGATGCGGACCGCGGTGGTGTCGATCGACCCGCACAGCGGCGCGGTGAAGGCGTACTACGGCGGCTCCAACGCGCAGGGTTTCGACTTCGCCCAGGCCGGGTTGCAGACCGGGTCGTCGTTCAAGGTGTTCGCCCTGGTCGCTGCGTTGGAACAGGGCATCGGGCTCGGGTACCAGGTGGACAGCTCCCCGTTGACCGTCGACGGCATCAAGATCACCAATGTCGAAGGCGAGAGCTGCGGCACCTGCAACCTGGCCGAGGCGTTGAAGATGTCGCTGAACACCTCGTACTACCGGCTGATGCTCAAGCTCAAGGGCGGGCCGCAGGCGGTGGCCGATGCGGCGCACCAGGCGGGCGTCGCCGAAAGCTTTCCCGGGGTCGCACACACGCTGTCCGAAGACGGCCAGGGTGGCCCGCCCAACAACGGAATCGTGTTGGGCCAGTACCAGACCCGGGTCATCGACATGGCCTCGGCCTACGCCACACTGGCCAACTCGGGCATCTATTACCGGCCGCATTTCGTGCAGAAGGTGGTCAACGCCGAGGGCCAGGTCCTCTTCGATGCCGGCTCCACCGACAACAGCGGCAACCAGCGCATCCCGAAGGCGGTGGCCGACAACGTCACCGCGGCCATGCAACCGATCGCCGGATACTCCCGCGGCCACAGCCTGTCCGGTGGGCGGCCGTCGGCGGCCAAGACCGGTACCACTCAGTTGGGCGACACCACGTCGAACAAGGACGCCTGGATGGTCGGGTACACACCGTCGCTGTCCACCGCGGTCTGGGTGGGCACCGTCAAGGGTGACCAGCCGTTGGTCACCGCCTCCGGCGGCGCGGTCTACGGATCGGGCCTGCCGTCGGACATCTGGAAGTCGACCATGGACGGTGCCCTCAAGGGCACCCAGAACGAGACCTTCCCCAAGCCCACCGAGATCGGCGGCTACGCCGGCGTCCCCGCACCACCGCCGCCCCCACCACGTCCAGCGCCACCCTCCGAGACGGTGATTCAGCCCACGATCGAGGTGGCGCCGGGAATCACCGTGCCGGTGGGTCCGCCGCAGACGGTGACCGTCGCGCCGCCCGGGCCTGTCGCACCGCCGCCCTCCGACGTGCCGCAACCGCCGCCGTGACCGGGGCCGGCACCGAGCGGGTGAAAATTTCGCCGCAGCCGCTGGCTGCCGACCGCCGAAGTGCTGACAGCCGCGATTGCCCCAGTCGCAACGACGTTCTGGGTGCCGCGCTGGCGAACCTGGCCGGCGGGCCGGTTGGGCGGCACGCGCTGATCGGTCGCACCCGGTTCATGACGCCGCTGCGGGTGATGATCGCGATCGCATTGGTGTTCCTGGCGCTGGGTTGGTCGACGAAAGCGGCCTGCCTGCAGAGCACTGGTACCGGTAGCGGTGATCAGCGGGTGGCCAATTGGGGCAACCAACGCGCCTACTACGAGTTGTGCTACTCCGACACGGTGCCGCTCTACGGCGCAGAGTTGTTGAGCCAGGGCAAGTTTCCATACAAGTCCAGCTGGATCGAGACCGACGCCGCGGGGGCGCCGCAGATCCGGTACGACGGCAAGATCGCCGTCCGCTACATGGAATATCCGGTGCTGACCGGTCTGTACCAATA
>NZ_JCALDR010000032.1:0-20900 GCF_059812965.1 Mycobacterium sp. NGS29 | reverse complement strand
GCCCGGCCGGGTGGTGATCTACGCCAGCGCGCAGCCGTTCTCGCTGGATTACCGCGATCCGTACGAGCAGGTCGTCGTGCATATACCGGCCGATCGTGCATTCGCCGATGCCGGCTTGCGGCCCAGCACGGATCTGCTGGCAGTGGAGATTCCCATCGAGGGGGCGCTCTCGTCGGTGTCCGCGTTCTTCCGGAGTCTGGCTGCAACGCAGGCCGCCGACCCGGTGGGCGCCGGTCTTCTGGCGCCACACGCGACGAGCCTGGCCAGTTCCTTTCTGGCCTACGCGGCGCGAACTCAGGGCGCGCTGGACCTTCCGCTACTGCTGCAGCGCGACCGTGTCCTGGCTTACCTGCGCCACCATCTTGGCGACCCAGACCTCGATGTGGACCGGATCGCCGTCGGCTGCCACGTGTCCCGCCGCGCCCTGCACCGATTGTTCGAGGGCACGGGACAAACCGTGACCGCGCAGCTGCGCACCCTGCGGATCGCCGCCGCCCAGCGGCTACTGACGAACCAGACGGACCTGCCCATCGAATCGATCGCCCGAGAGGTGGGGTTTTCCAACGATACGCACTTCTATCGTTCGTTTCGGGCGGTCACAGGGATCACTCCCGGGGAGTTCCGCCACCAGGCCCGGGAGGGCGCCATGAATCTGCGGGACCGGCTCGATCCGTCGCCGTAGCTCCGTCAGCGCAGCACCACCGAGCGCAGTGCTTCGGCGGGTATTGATCACGTGAAGGCCTCGCAGCGTCTCGGAGGGAAATGTGCAGCGGGCCAAGCCATATCGCCGACCTGGCACGGGAAGTCAGGGCTGTGGCACGAATCGTCAGCAAGACGCCATGCATCCACAGATAACGTCGCCGGACGAGGAGATGAGTGATGGAGCCAGACAATAGAGTTCGGGTGCGCGGTGCCCGCGAGCACAATCTGTGCGATGTCGATGTGGAGGTGCCGCGTGATGCGCTCGTCGCGTTCACCGGGGTGTCGGGTTCGGGCAAGTCATCGCTGGCCTTCGGCACGCTGTTCGCGGAGTCTCAGCGACGGTACCTGGAGTCGGTGGCGCCGTATGCGCGGCGTCTGATCGATCAGGTGGGCGTCCCTGATGTCGATTCGATTGAAGGGATGCCGCCGGCCGTTGCGCTCCGCCAGCAGCGCGGCGGTACCAGTACCCGGTCGTCGGTGGGCAGTGTCACCACGCTGTCGAGCCTGATCCGCATGTTGTATTCGCGGGTGGGTAACTACCCGTCGAAGCAGCCGATGCTCTACGCCGAGGATTTCTCGCCCAACACCCCGCAGGGTGCCTGCCCGACCTGCCACGGGATGGGCCGGGTGTACGAGGTGACCGAAGCTGTGATGGTGCCCGATCCGTCGTTGTCGATTCGCGAGCGTGCCATCGCGTCGTGGCCGCCGGCGTGGTACGGGCAGAATCTGCGCGACATCCTCGTGACGCTCGGCTACGACGTCGATGCCCCGTGGAAGACGCTGTCGCGCAAGGACCGCGACTGGATTCTGTTCACCGAGGAGCGCCCGACGGTTCCGGTGTACGCCGGTTTCACCCCGGCGGAGACCCGGCGTGCGGTCAAGGCCGATATGGAGCCCAGCTATCAGGGCACCTTCATCGGCGCGCGCCGCTACGTTCTCGACACGTTCGCCAAGACCAAGAGCGCCGGGGTCAAGAAACGGGTGTCCCAGTTCGTTGGAAGCGGCCAGTGCCCGGCGTGTCATGGAAAGCGGCTCAAGCCCGAAGCGCTGTCGGTGACGTTCGAAGGTCTGGACATCGCGGAGCTGTCGCGGCTCACGCTGGATCAGCTCGCCGCACTGTTCGCCACGGTGCTCAGCCCGCGGTGGAAGCCGGTCACCTCTGGTACGGCCATGAACCAGAAGGCACGGAAGTCGGCGGTCAGCGCACGGGTGGCGGCCGGGGGATCGGCTCATGCCGCAGCGCCCGATATTCGCCATACGCCCAACATGTCGGACGAGAAACGCGCCGCAGCACAGCGATTGGTCGCCGAACTGCAGGAGCGGCTACAGCCGCTCGTCGATCTGGGCCTCGGCTACCTCTCCCTGGCCCGCAGCACCCCGACGCTCTCGGGCGGTGAACTGCAGCGTGTGCGACTTGCGACGCAGCTGTCGTCGCAGCTGTTCGGCGTGGTCTACGTCCTCGACGAGCCGTCGGCCGGTCTGCATCCCCGCGACCGGGACGCGTTGCTCGACATCTTGGCCGGCCTCAAGCGCAGCGGCAACAGCCTGTTCGTCGTAGAGCACTCGCTGGATGTCATCGCGGCCGCGGACTGGCTAGTCGATATAGGGCCCGGCGCCGGACTGGACGGCGGCCAAATCCTCTACAGTGGCCCACCTGCCGGCCTGGCCGACGTCACCGACTCGGTCACCCGGCGCTATCTGTTCGGCGACCAGACCCGCATACCCCTTCACCCACCGCGCGAGCGCAGCGAGTGGCTTGAACTTGTTGGTGTACAACGCAACAACCTGCGCGATCTGACGGTATCGGTGCCGCTGCGCTGCCTCACTGCGGTTACCGGTGTGTCCGGGTCGGGCAAGTCGAGCCTCGTCGCCCAGGTCCTACCCGAGATCGTCGGTGAGCACCTCGGCCGCCCGGTGCGGTTCGACGATGCCGGTGACGACGACCTGCTCGCCGAGGCCATACAGGTCGCCGTCGGCGAGGTGGTCGGCGAACCCTCCGGTATCCGCCGGGTGGTGTGCATCGATCAGAAACCCATTGGCCGCACCCCGCGATCCAACATGGCTACCTATACCGGGCTGTTCGATCACGTTCGCCGCCTCTTCGCCGACACCCCAAAGGCCAAGAAGCGCGGCTACAAACCCGGACGATTCTCATTCAACGTCGCGGGCGGACGATGCCCGACCTGCGAAGGCGAGGGTTGGGTGATGGTGGAACTGCTGTTCCTGCCCAGCGTCTACAGCCCGTGTCCCGACTGCCACGGAACCCGCTACAACCCGGCGACTCTCGCGATTCGCTGGCATCACAAGAACATCGCGGAAGTACTCGACCTCACCGCGTCGGCGGCGCGGGAATTCTTCGACGGCGAACCCGCGGTGCTGCAACCTCTGGAGGCGCTGTGCGATGTCGGGCTGGGTTACTTGCGGCTCGGGCAGCCGGCCACCGAACTGTCCGGCGGTGAGGCCCAGCGCGTCAAGCTCGCCGGTGAGTTGCAACGTGCCCACCGCGGCGACACGCTCTACCTGCTCGACGAGCCCACCGCGGGGCTACACCCCGCCGACACCGACCGGCTGCTGGCACACCTGCACCGACTCGTCGGCGCCGGCAACACCGTGGTCGCCGCCGAACTGGACATGCGCGTGGTCGCCCAGGCTGATTACGTCATCGACATGGGACCCGGCGCGGGCGGCGCCGGTGGCCGCATCGTCGTCGCCGGCACCCCCGCCGAGGTGGTGACCTGCGCGGACAGCGCCACCGCCCCCTACCTGGCGGCAGAATTCGCTCAGTGACGAAACCGGTGGCACGAATTGTCACAACGGTGGCGCGCGCGGTCACCGACACGATGCATGGTCCTGCATACGTTGATAGGACAGTTCGCCACCAGGCCGACTCACCGTCACATCAGCACATCACTTGTGCTACAGGGAGGTTCACCACCATGGCTGAAGGTAACCGCGCAGTCGTCTTCCACAGCGCAGGAGACATGCGGGTCGATTCGCTGGAGTATCCGAAACTGGTCATGCCCAACGGAAAGAAGGCTCCCCATGGCGCGATCCTGAAAATGGTCGCCACCAACATCTGCGGCAGCGACCTGCACATCTTCCGAGGCTCCTTCCCCGTGCCCGAGGGGATGGTCATGGGCCACGAGATGACCGGTGAGGTCGTCGAAGTGGGCCCCGACGTCGAGTTCCTCAAAGAAGGCGATCTGGTCTCCGTCCCGTTCAACGTAGCCTGCGGACGGTGTCGCAACTGTAAAGCGCGCCGGACCGATGTCTGCGAGACCACCAATGCCGACGTCGCGTGCGGCGCGTACGGCTTCAACCTCGGCGACTGGCAGGGCGGTCAGGCCGAGTACCTGTTCGTCCCGTACGCCGACTTCCAATTGCTACGGTTCCCCGACAAAGACCAGGCCATGGAGAAGATCCTCGATCTCGCCCTGCTGTCGGACATTCTGCCCACCGCGTTCCACGGCCTGATGGAGGCCGGCGCCAAACCCGGCTCGACGGTCTACATCGCCGGTGCAGGTCCGGTCGGCCGCTGCGGTGCGGCGGCCGCACGGCTGCTGGGTGCCTCCTGCATCATCGTCGGCGACTACTACCAGGACCGGCTCGACCTGGTGAAGAACAACGGGTGCGAGACCATCGATCTGAACAGGGACATTCCGTTGCCCGACCAGATCGAAGCCATCCTGGGCGAGCCTGAAGTCGACTGCGCCGTCGATTACGTCGGTTCCGAAGCCCACGGCGTCGGCGCGGAGGCCAACGACGCGCTGCCGGCGGCCGCGATCAATCAGGTGATGGAGGCGACCCGCGCCGGCGGCGCCACTGGCGTCATCGGCGTCTACGGACCCGACCCCCTGGCACCGACGAAGGCGGAGCAACAGGGCACCTTTCCGCTCGATTTCGGCAAGGCGTGGATCAAGTCGCCGCGCGTATCGGCAGGGCAGGCGCCGATCATGCACTACCACCGCGAACTGATGATGGCGATCTTGTGGGACCGCATGCCCTACCTAAGCCCCATGCTCAACAACAAAGTCATCAGCCTCGACGAGGCACCGGACGCGTATTCAACCTTCGACCAGGGATCGTCGAACAAGTTCATCATCGACCCGCACGGAATGATCTCGGCGTAGGCGAGTGGCACCGGGTGCCACCGCTTCCGTGGTCGGCGGTGGCACCCGGTGAGCACTCCGCCCACCGGTAGGAGGCACACGTGATCGATTCGTCATCGGCCGCCCGCCTGGAGAACGCGGACTTCGGCTAGCAGAAGGCCGGAGCGGGAACCCGCTGACCCCTTGTCCCCACACTGACCTTCACGACGACAGGGGCCTGCCCGCACTGGCGTGCCCTCAACATAGGAAAACGGAGCAGAACAATGGCAGACGAATTGCACGGGACGCGGGTCGCAATCCTGGCGGCAGACGGAGTAGAGCGCGTTGAACTGGAACAGCCCCGACAGGCGTTACACGACGCCGGGGCCACGACCGAGCTGCTGTCCCTGCGTGACGGTGAGATCCAGGCCCGCAACAACGACCTGGACGCAGCCGGAACGTTCTCAGTCGACGCCCTGGTGAAGTCCGCCGCGGTCGATGACTACGACGCGCTGCTGCTTCCCGGCGGCACGGTGAACCCGGACAAGCTGCGCATCGACGATGCCGCGGTCAGGTTCGTGCGCGACTTCATGACCTCAGGCAAGCCGGTCGCCGCAATCTGCCACGGACCCTGGACACTGATCGAGGCCGGTGTGGCGGAGGGCCGAACCTTGACCTCCTATCCAAGCATCCGCACCGACCTGCGCAACGCCGGTGCCAACGTCGTGGACGAGGAGGTCGCCCGAGACGGGAACCTGATCACCAGCCGCTCGCCCGATGATCTGCCGGCCTTCTGCGCGGCGATCGTGGAATTGTTCAGCCAGGCTGCACGGCCAGCCGGTGCGGGAAGTGGCTCGTGAGCAGCCCGGTGAGCAAGATGGCGCACGTCCTGCAGCACATCGCGGACGGCGAACTGAGCACCGAACATCTCGCCACCCACGTCATGCCCCTCGACGAGGGCCCACGGGGCTATCAGATGTTCAAGGACAATCAGGACGGCTGCGTCCGCGCCGTCCTCCAGCCGACCAAAGTGAGGAAAACATGATTCACGTTGCGTTGTCAGTGACGGTGCACGCCAAAGCAGGCAAGGAAGAGGACGTCGCGCAGTTTCTCCGGGACGCGCGTTCAATCGTCGAGCAGGAGCCGGACACGCGTGCCTGGTTTGCGCTTCAATTCGATGAGTCGACCTTCGGCATCTTCGACGTGTTTCCCGACGACGCCGCCCGTCAACGCCATCTGTCGGGGGGTGTCGGCCAAGCCCTTGCCGCGAAGGGCGAAGAGCTGTTCAGCGTAGAACCAAACGTTCAAAGCATCGACCTGCTCGCGTACAAGATGCCCGGCGCACAATGATGAGGCCGGTCCATGACCCCAACGGAGGACACCGCGACTAGGAGTAGCGGTGCAGTCGTCGAGCATTCCACGAAGACCGGAGCACATTTACCATGACTTTCACTCAAAGTTCGGTGTCCCTCGATGATGCGCAGCGCATGATCGCCGCCGGGCGGGCCAAAGCCGAGGAGGTCTCCTCGCCCTCGAACACATCGCCGTCGTCGACGCGGGGGGCAACTTAGTCGCCCACGCGCGGATGGACGGCGCGTGGATCGGCAGTGTCGACATCTCGATCAACAAGGCGTTCACCGCACGTGCGCTCGACGTCTCAACCGAAGAGCTAGCCGCGGATGCCGCCCCCGGTAATCAGTTCTACGGAGTACATGCGTCCAACCACGGACGGATCATGATCTTTGCCGGCGGCATACCGGTGCAACAAAGCGGCCAGATCGTAGGCGCGGTCGGCGTCAGTGGCGGCACCGGAGAACAAGACAAGACCGTTGCACAGGCGGCCGCAGAGGCGCTTTAGCGACGACCGACATCGACAAGCCGTGTAAGAAAAAAATATGGCGGACTTCCGTGAAAGCGTCGTGCTCTCTTGCCGAATGGACGCACGGTGGCCAACAAGGTCCTCGCCGCTGTTCATGGTGATCTGCACCGCCTGGCAATTCGGCGCTCCGAGACGCTGGGCTCCGAGGGCGTCCACGGTGAGGGCGCAGCCCGAGCACAGCGATGACCGACGATGACCACGGGTCGAAGTCGGAGGGCAACCTCGAACTCTTCTTCGACCTGGTGTTCACCTTCGCGATGTCGCAGGTCACTCGGCTCGTGCTGCAAGATCTGTCACCGAGCGGGTTCGGCGGGGCGGCGCTCGCCCTGCTCGCGGTGTGGTGGGCCTGGGTCGGCTACACCTGGCTGATCAATACCTTCGACACCCAAGGCGTTCGGCACCAGGCGGCCGTGATCGCTGCGATGGCGGCGATGCTCGTCGCCGCGGCCGCGTTGCCCATGGCGTTCTCCTCGGGGGCGTTGGTCTTTGCGATCGCTCTGCTGGTGGTGAGATTGATCCACGTCGTGAAGTTCGTTGTCTCTTCCTCGGGCGAGGATGACGACATGCGGCGCAGCATCCGGCGGCTGGCGCCGGCCTTCGTCGCCGCTCCCGCCTGCATCGTGGCGGCCGCCTTCGTGGACACGCCGGGCAGGGAACTGCTGTGGGTAGCTGCCGCGGTCATCGACTACGGCGCCCCTGCTGTGTTCGGCCTCGGCGGGTTCCGCGTCTCACCGTCATACTTCGTGTCCCGCCACGGCTCGATCATCATCATCGCGCTCGGTCTGGCGATCACCGAACTCGGTGCGGGCGCAACGGATCTGCACCGCTTGGAGGTCGTCACCGCCCTGGTGTTGGGCGTGGCGATCATGGCGACGTTCTGGTGGACCTACTTCGGTCTCACGGGCGGGGCGCAGCAGCGGCTCGAACGAGCCACCGGGACGCAACGGGCCCAGCTTGCGCGTGACGCCTACAGCTATCTGCACCTGCCGATGGTGGCTGGCATCACGCTGTTCTCCGTCGGAGCCCACGCCGCCGTCGAACGCGCCAACTCGCCGCTTCCCCTGCTGTCTGCCGTCGCACTGGCCGGGGGAATGGCGCTGTTCTATCTCGGCGACGTGGCCTACCGGTGGCGTGACCACCGACAGATTCCCATCAACCGCACCGCGACCGGGATCGCCGCCGCTGCCACCCTGCCGGTGCTCCTGCACGTCTCCGCGATCGCGGCCCTCGGACTGCTCACCGTCATCGGAGGCCTGCGGCTGGTATGGGAATTGCGGCGTCGCCCCCATGTCGGCCCAGGCGTGGCGGGGCGAGCCCGGTGACCAGCTCGTATGAACCAGCCATCAGCTGCCTGTCGGTCGGACCGCGATGCCGCAATCTGGTCGGCGATGAGGATGACTCGCAGGAAGGTCGTACGTCATGACAGCTGCCCGCCAGGTAGCCCTTCCCTCCGGCGAGCCGATTGCGGCGCTGGGCCAGGGCACGTGGCACTTTGCCGAACATCCCGCGCGACGGGCCGACGAGATCGCCGCCCTCCGGCTCGGGCTCGATCTCGGCATGACGCTGATCGACACCGCCGAAATGTACGGCGACGGCGCGTCTGAGACCCTGGTGGGCGAAGCGATCGCCGGGCGCCGCGACGAAGTGTTCCTGGTGGACAAGGTGCTGCCAACCCACGCGAGCCGGGCCGGTACCGTGCGGGCTTGCAAGGCCAGCCTCGCGCGGCTCAACACCGACTACATCGATCTCTACCTGCTGCACTGTCGGGGCAACGTCCCGCTCGCCGAGACGGTCGAGGGTCGAGGACTTGGTGTCCGCGGGGCAGATTCGATACTGGGGGATGAGCAACCTCGACCCCGACGACATTAGTCGGTGCGCGACAGATCCCGGCGGCCGAATACGCGGCGGCTTACCCTTGTTCGTCCGATGCGGTGGGTCGCTCGTCGGGCGACACCACTTCGGCGGCACCGGCCCAGCGATCGCTCCCCGCGGTATGGATGGCGGCGTTACGTTCGGCGGTTTCGCGGTCGGGGTGTGGTGGTTCGATGAGTTTGCGTTCACCATCGACTACGTGAACGACCATCCATCCACGTTCGTTGTGTTCGACTTCGACGACGACTGAATCGGGCCTGTCTTCTGGTGTGGTCATATCGGAGGTGTACCCGACGAATGCCCGGCGCTACGTTGGGCGGGATGAGGTTTTTGTTTGCCCAAATCTGGCGATCGACAACCACGAGCTTCACGATGACATGTCGGTACTAGACGACATCAATGGGCGGGGCATCCGCTGGGGAACGAAGGGATCGGCACCGCCGGTTACGCTCAGGACGCGATATGGCCACGGACCTAGGCGCACAACGAATTGCGTGCTGTGCTGCGCGAGTTCGAGGACGACGACATCTACGGCGACGACTGGTCAGCCTGCCAAGCCGTGGGCCACGCCGCATGGTTTCTGCACGTGCAAGGCATCCTGGTGCCCGCCGCCGGGGAGTAGGCCTGGTCATCACCGCCTACGAGCAACGCACCCGCCCCGGCCAGCTTCACGTCAGCCGCAGTGAGGATCTGACCCCGGCCCGCTACCAAGAACTACGGCATCTCTGACGGGAGAGTCAGCAGTCCCGGCTCCCGTGGCTACACCCCGTTCCTGAAGGTGCCGATACACCGTTGAACGGCCCACGCCGAGAATCTGGGCGATCTCGCGGACCGACATCCCTTGGGTTCGCATCGTCCGCGCGTGGGTGAGCCGGGGCCCCGCCAATGCGTGGGGTCGGCCGCCCACTCGGCCACGGGCGCGGGCCGCCGCCAAGCCGGCCACCGTGCGCTCGTGCATTAGCGCCCGTTCAAACTCGGCCAGCGCGCCGAACACGTGCAGCACCAGTCGGCCCGCCGCACTGGTCGTATCGATCTGCTCACCCAGCGACCGCAGCCCCACACCGCCGCTGGCGAGCTGCTCGACGAGCGTCAACAGATCAGGCAGGGAGCGCCCCAGGCGATCGAGGCGCGTCACCACCACCGTGTCACCGCCCGTAGCGGTCGCGAGCAGTTCAGTTAGCGCCGGCCGGTCCGATCGCGCCCCGGAGGCCACATCGGTCCACACTCGACTTGTCCCCGCCGCGGTCAGGGCATCGACCTGCCCCTCAGCGTTCTGGTCTGTCGTTGACACTCGCGCATATCCCAATAGCTCGCCCACGAACGCCAGCGTGCCGTATGGCGCCGACAGTTTCGGGACGCGTTAACGGGACAACAAACCCCCAGCTCGGCAAGGTCCGCGCCGGGCGTCTCAAAATCGTTCGTTATCGGGACGGGGTCTGTCGCAATCGTGCCGCGATAGAGGTATCCAGTAACCCCCCGTCCCAGCGAGATAGCTGATCAATACGCGTTGACTTGTACGCCCAATAGGCACACAATAGGTAGATGGCTACTAAAACGGAACGTTTCGCCGTGCGCCTGACCGCTGAGCAGGACGCGCTGATTCGTCGTGCCGCGGAGGTGGAGGGGACCGATCTGACCAACTTCGCGGTGACCGCGACGCTGGCCCATGCCCATGACGTGCTTGCCGATCGCCGGCTGTTCATGCTCGACGCCCCGGCGTGGTCGGAGTTCGTCTCGGTGCTGGACCGGCCGGTGTCGCACAAGCCGCGGCTGGAGAAGTTGTTCGCGGAGCCTTCGATCTTCGACGAGTGAGCGGTTACAGCGCGCCGCGGCCGATCAGCGCAGACGACGAGGTAGTCGACTTCGACAGCGGCGAGCCCAGCCTGGACGACTACCTCAAGGGCCGGGCGCTGGCCAACCACGTTGAGGGCGCCTCACGGTGCTTCGTCACCTGCCGCGAGGGTCGCGTGGTCGGGTTCTACGCGCTGGCCTCGGCGGCGGTGGAGCGTGCTGATACGCCGGGACGGGTACGGCGCAACATGCCCGACCCGGTGCCAGTGATCCTGTTGTCGCGGCTGGCGATCGACGCCAAGAACCAGGGCCAGGGCCTGGGTGCGCAGCTGCTGCGCGATGCGATCACCCGCGCCGTGGCCGCCGCGGAGATCATCGGCGTGCGGGCGCTGCTGGTGCACGCCCTGCATGAGCAGGCTCGCGCGTTCTACGCCCACTTCGACTTCGAGCCCTCACCGACCGACCCGCTGCACCTGCTGCTGCTAATCAAAGACGCCCGCGCGCTGCTTGGCCCAGCGAGGTGATCGGAATGCCTCGACACCGCGAGCCACGTCCTATCCGCCGGCACTCAACACGCAGTGCCACTCCCCCGCCGTTCCAGAAACCTGGAGGCATCACACCTCTGACCTCCTGATCAGGAGCTGCGCGCCTTCTCGGGATGTGGAGCTACGACTTTTAATCCGCAGGTACCAAGCTGGTCGGCCACGACCCGGCACGGTCTGGAGCTGCCGGGAATCGAACCCCGGGGCCCGCGCGGAGCCACTGACTCTTAATCAGCGGGTCCGGGCTTGGGAAGCCCTGACAGCGCGCCGCCGACCGCAGGCGAAAATCAAACCAGGAACCTGCCGATTAACGGTCGCTCCCCCATGATGTCGGCGATCTCGTTGCCCCGGGCAGGTGTCGCGCCACGTGAACGGAGCGCGTCTCTTTCCAGCGTCAGCCAGGCGCGCATTGACATGCATGTTTACTTACATGTAAGTCTACATGTAGACATGTTTGTAACTAAACTTGTATAGTTGCATCTATGAATGTTCCCACCGATGGACAGTGCGAAATCGTGGCGGTGGCGCTGCAAAAGGGAGGTGTGGGAAAGACCACCACGACGATCAATCTTGGTGCCAGCCTCGCCGCGATGGGGTTCCGCGTCCTCCTGATCGACATGGATCAGCAGGCCCACAGCACCAAGGGTCTCGGCGTCGACCTCGGCGCCGACGATGCGTCGATGTACGAGGTGCTGCATCCAGACAGGGCGATGCGGGTTCCGCTGCAAAAGGTCATCAGGTCGAGCGAGTTCGGCATCGACGTCGCACCTGGCCATCTCGCGCTCAAGGAGCTGGAGCGGACGGGGCTCGGTTCAGGCGGTCAGCTGCGGCTAGCCCGCCAGCTCGACGACCTCGAGGGCTATGACTTCGTGCTGATGGACTGCCCGCCGGCATTGGGGGAGTTGACGACGGCGGCACTGGCGGCCGCCGATTACGTGTTGGCGGTCCTGAAGGCCGGCCCTGACGAAATCGACGGCCTGGTTGAGCTGGGCAACGCCGTTCTGGATGTCCAAGAGACGCTCAATCCTGACGTGGAAATCCGTTACGTGCTGCTAGCCGACTTCGACGGCAACCCGAAGGCCAGTAAGGACGTGCGCAGGCAGTTACGCACCGATTGGGGGGAGTGGTCCGCAGGCGGGGCGTACCTGGGTGAAATCCCGCATACCGTGCGGGTGGTGGAGGCCAAGGGGAAGCGCATCCCGGTCCAGGTGCATGCCCCCACCTGCACGGCAGCAGTGGCATACCGAGAGATCGCCGAACGGATCGTGGCGAGGCGGCAAGCAGCATGAACGCCGCATCGAAACCCAGTGGCTTGGAGGTGGGCTCCACCAGGCCCTTGTCTCGCGCAGAGCGCCGGGCACAGGCCGCCCGGGTCCAACCCGAAGAAACTCCTGCGGCACCGGCAGCAGAGGCCACATCGCCGCAACCGGACGATGAAATTCCGCCGCCCCTACCCGCGTCGGCGGCACCGACACCGAACCAGGACCAGGAGTCGGTAGAGCTGGCAGTGCGGTTGAAGCCCCGGCAACGCAAGGCGAAGAACCCGTTCGCGACGCAGCTGCACTCAGGAACGTTGGCGCGACTGGAATGGATCAAAGCGCGCGGATACGTCATCACCGACACCGTGGACGATGCGATCAACACCTACCTGGACGGCGCGGGCATCCCCAGGCCAGACCACAACGACCGCATGCCGTGATCAGGTGTCAGGACCCTTCCTCAGCCCGCAATTGTGGTGAACGTGCTGGTAGCAGCTGTTCACCCCTAAGGACTGCACGGTAGGTAACTACCGTTTCTGCCCATGCACATCTACGTCGATGAGACCAAGCAGCGCGACTACCTGCTCGTGGCCAGCGTCCACGTCTCGACGGATCTCACCGGACTGCGCCAGATGGTGCGTGGCCTGCTCCTGCCCGGCCAACGTTACCTACACATGAAAGATGAGAAAGACGGCCGCAAACGCACCATCGCTCAGGCCTTCGTCGATGCTGGCGTGCAAGCCACCGTCTACCGTGCCGGTCCTCAACACCGCAACGAGCGCCAACGCCGATCAGCCTGTCTACAAGCCCTCGTTGACGACCACGCCGGGCTGGGCGAGGCGCACATCATCCTCGACGAGGACGAAACCATGGTGAAGTTCGACAACCAGAAACTCATCGAATACACCCGTGCCGCCGGCTGTCGAGACACCCTGCGCTACCAGCACCAACGCTCCCACGCCGAGGCCCTGCTCGCCGTCCCCGATGCGATCGCCTGGTGCTGGGCGAAAGGCGGTCCCTGGCGCACTCTGATCGCTCCAGCGGTCACGGCCACCCGCGACGTCTGACCAGGCCCGAGAAAGCGCAAAGCCCGAGCGCCACGGTCGTCCGGCCGGGTCTCGGGCTCACTTCCTGAAGCTCAACGCAACAGGCACCACGAATAATACGGGCACAAACATCCGTCTGACAACAATCAGCGCTTTTGAAGCAGTCGCGTCCCAAAGCGCAATTTGAACCAGCCGCCACAAAACAGCCATTTTTGGCCCATCCGAAACGAACAAAGCGGCCCGAATCGGCTCCGTTCAACGCTGTTCTAGAAACAGGCGGGCGCCCTAGGCGTGTCGCTCGTTTCCAAAACGGGTTTCGATGCAAGGGTGTGCAGTATGGCTCGCCCAAGCAAAGGTGACCGTGCAGCTCACATGGTCAAAACCCATCCGGCCGTCACCCAGCGCCTCGTCGAGAAAGCCGCTGCCGCGGGCTCCTCCTCGGCGACGCAGTACGTCGCGGACGTACTCGCCCTGTATGCCGGGCTGCCTCAGCATGTCCGCGAACTCAACAGCTCCTCAGCGCTAACCGTCCCGCGCGCGCTCCAGGCGCTTCGTGGCGATGTCTACGGGCGGATCATGGTCCGCCCGCATCGCGAGGTTTCTGAACGCCTCACAGCACAAGCACCCGGTCACAAAGTGCCGCCGCACATTGCCGACATCCTCTCCGTACACGTCGGGCTGCCCGAACACGCCCGCACCCTCGACCACGGCGAGGAGGTCTTGCCGCTGGCGATGTGACGACACCCGCGCCAGGCCTCAAATTTTTGTCGACGACAAGGCCTTGGCAGATGTGACATCTGAATAGCTGGTGTGCGGAAACCCCGCTGACATGACGAAGGCCTCGCCGTAGCGAGGCCCTGTCGAGGTTTTGAAGCGAGTTCGCAGCTCGGTTCTGGGTCCGCACCCATTTCCCCGAAGGGACTGTCTTTGCCGGACAGCTCTCACGGTAGCGCACGCCTCGAAGCTGCACCAGATTCGCCGCGCGATCGGTGCGCAAACCGTGACCTCTCCATCGCCCGAACACATCGGGCGAGCCGTGCGTGGCCGACGCCGCTCGGCGCGGCTGTAGCTCCTGCCGCTCCCAGCCCGCATGTCGTGCGCGCACTGGCCAATGAGCGACGCCGCGAATGGGTGCAGCGCGCCGGGGCGGGTGCACCGCGCGCGCCGATGTGGACCAGTCGCGCCGGCTGGCTCGACGGTCTGAGCGACTGGGCGCAGTCACCGGCCTTAGGTCAGCTGTGCGCCGAGGAACGGGTGTCGATCACCGCGGCCACGCTGTTGTCGATCGCCGCGGTGATGGCCGAGCACGCCGACCACGCCACCGGCCGCCACGTCGCCGTCACCCGCGCGACGATCGCCGCCCGGGTGGGTTGTGACGTCCGCACGATCACCGCCGCCTGGCGCGTCCTACGGGTCTCCCAGTGGGCCGTCGAGGCACAACGCGGCCACGGCTCACCCGGCACCCCCAGCATCGGCCGCCGACCCTCGGTGTACCACCTGGTGCCGCGCCGCGAAGCCCGTCCCGTGCCCCGCCCAGTTGTGCATGATTTCCACCTACCGCCGCTAGGCGGTGTTAGTTCTTTTTCTCCCGTAGGGAGTTACTCACCAAGCGGGCGCGCAAGCGCACCCGCCAACCAAATCTCCGACAACAAACCCCGACAAGCCCCGCCGTGGCGCACCACAGCACGGCCACTGGCCATCCAACGACTCGCCGCCGGGCTCGTGGCCATCACCCATGGCCTCGACCGCGCCCACATCGGCACCATCTGCGACGCACTGACCGCCGCCGGCATCGATCCCACGGTGTGGTCAGCCCACGCGGTCAACCAGAAGCTCAACACCGACATGCGCGTCCGCGGAGGAACCTGGCCCGATCACATCGCCAACCCCGGCGCGTTCCTGCACAGCCGGTTACGACGACTGTCCTGGTCACCCCCAGAGCCTGCGACAAAGGCCGGCGGCTCCGCCGCCGCCAGCATCGACCAGACGCCGACACCTGTCGTGCTCACCGACGCCTCGCGGGCCCGGATCGCCGCCGCCCAACAGGAGATCCGCCGCGTGCTCACCAAAGGCGCTCACCACACCGCCACCGAGCACACCCACGCGCACGCAAGCGTCCCCCACCGGCCGCGTCTAACAACCCTGTCAACCGAACGGCTCCACCCAAGCCGCAACGCCTCCCTGAACGCGCCAACCACGCCGCCGCGCCAACACATCACCTCCTGTGGCCAACCGCTCACGGAGAAGCCCAACCGACATAGTTAGTGCACCTAGAAACGTGCGGTCCTCGGCCGACAATCCAATATTAGTTAGTCCGGCTATTCGTGTTCGAGTTCCCGCCGAAGCTGACTCCGTCGGCGTGGCCGCCCGGGTTCATCCGCCGCTCTTACCTCCCCCTGCTCGTTGTCCCTCTTTCTGCCCTGCCCCTACTCGTCGTCTGTTTTCTCTCAGCAGCTTCGCTGCCCGTCTCTAGCAGCCTTCGGCTGCTTCCCACCTCGCCTTTGTTCGCCATCTTAAGTTACCGATCCAATCGCCTAATTCTACTTTGGCACATTTGCACAAGGTGTGCGAGGCTGGTGGTTGCGCGTCCGTTGGGACTCTGCTGCCCCGGCGAGTTCTGCGGGCATGTTCCAAGTGATGGGTGGTTTCGCGTGTTGACGGTGGCGAAGTTGTCGTTGTGGTCGGTGAACTATTACAACGACACCGCCCGTGCGGTCGGCCACGCTGCTCGTGATGCCCAGGCTGCGGGTGGGGGGTTGGCGGAGTATTACGCCGAACGTGACACCCGTACTCCGGTGTGGACGTGCGCCGGCGACGCGCGGGTGGTCGCGGATTTGGTGGGTTTAGCTGAGGGTGAACGCGGCGGTGGGGATGCTGATCCGGAGGTGGTGGCGCGCTGGCTGGATGACGGTGTGGCGCCGTCTGGGGAGTGTGGACGCGCACACGGCAAGAGCGGGGTGCATGGGTTTGATTTGACGTTTTGCGCGCCGAAGTCGGTGTCGTTGGTGCGGGTGTTCGGCGACGACGTGCTCGACAAAGCAGTGTCGGTGGCGCATCAGACGGCGATCGGCGAAGCCCTCGAATACCTCGCCGCGCATGCCGGCTACACCCGGGTCCACAACGCGGTGACGGGAGAAAAAGACCTGCAGAAGCTGCCGGGTTTGGTGGCGGTGGCTTATCAGCATGAGACCTCGCGGGCGGGGGATCCGCACCTGCACACCCACGTCCTGGTGCCCAACCGGCAGGCCCGCGCTGATGGCCGGCTGGTGTCGATTGATGGCACGAGTTTGTTCCACGAGGCCCGCGCCGCCGGCATCATTTATCAGGCCACCCTGCGCCACGAACTGCACCGCCTGACGGGTCTTGAATGGGGGGCGGTGGACCCCTCCACTGGGATGGCCGAGATCGCCGGAATTGACCCGAAAAACGTCGCTGCCTGGTCGCAAAGAAGCACCCAGTTACGCGAGTGGGCGGTCAGCAATTTGACCGTTGTCGACAGCGTTAAGGAGTTGTCGCCGGCGCAGTTGGCGGCGGCGCAGAAGGCCACCCGACCGCGTAAACCCGAGTCGTTGTCGTGGACGGAATTGCGCGCACAGTGGCGTGCGGATGGGCGTGGTCTGCGGGTGTCGCGTGCCGCGCAACAGCAGGCGCGGACCGCGCGTGAACACGCGGCGCGCGCGGCCGCGGTACGGATGTCGCGGACCAGGGTGGCGATAGATCGGCGCGCCGTGGCGGCGATGGCGGCGCAAGCGGATAAGGCGGCGTTGACCCGCGCCGATCTGGTCGAGGTCATCGGCGCTCAACTGCCCCTGATCGTCGACGCCGCGGCCGGTTCCGACAGTGCTGGCGCGGGGGCGGGGATGCCGCGCCAGCTGATCGAAACTGTGGTGGATGCGGTGGGGATGCGGTTGAGCGCGCCGCGCGCCGCGCACGAGCGGGAAGGCTCCGAGCGCTACACCGTGAACGTGATCTTGGCCGAGGAACGCCGGGTGTTCGACCTCGTCGACGCCACCAATGTGCGGGCGATGGCCTGGGTGCGCCCCGGCGAGCACACCGCCGCCGCCCTGGGGCTGTCCGCCCAGCAGCATCAGGTGGTCACCGCGATCGCGTCCACACCGCAATTGGTGGTGCCGTTGAGCGCCCCCGCCGGCGCGGGCAAGACCACCTCGATGCGGGCGTTGCGCACCATCGTCGAACGCCGCCACACCGCGCGGATGATCGTGATCGCCCCGACCGGAAAAGCCGTCGATGTCGCCGTCGCCGAAGGCGCCGCCTCTGAGGGCTACACCATGCACAGCGCCCTGGCCCGCCTCGCCGACGGCCGGCTGCAGCTGGGCCCGTTCGACGTCGTTGTGGTCGATGAAGCGGGCATGGTCGGCACCGATCACTGGCGCCAACTCCTGTCGGCCACTACCAGTGCGGGGACGAAAACCGTGATGGTCGGCGACGCCCACCAGTTGGAGCCGGTCAAAGCCCGCGGCGGCATGTTCGCCCAACTCTGCGAGGAACTTCCGTGGGCGCAACGACTCACCGAAGTGTGGCGCCAACACGACCCGGCCGAGCGGGCCGCCTCACTCGCGGTCGGTGATGGCGGGCCGGCGGCGGTGCGCCGCGCCGTCGGCTGGTATCGCGACCACGATCGGCTGGCGTGTGGGGATCAGGTCACCATGGCCGCCGACGCGCTGGCCGCCCACCAGCAGGATCTCGCCGCCGGGAAAGACGCGCTACTGCTCGCCGACACCACCGAAATGTGCGATGCACTCAATCGCCGGGTCCACGACCACACCGTCGCCCAGCGCACCGCCGGCCGAGACACCACCACCGTCACCGGGGACCGAGGCCACCACATCACCACCGGGGATGTGGTGATCACCCGCCGCAACGACCCCACCCTCACCGTCTACCACCCGAAGGATCGCACCCAGAAGCTGCTCGAGGCGCCGGTGCGTAACGGGCAACGCTGGCGCGTGGTCAAAGTCGACGACACCCTCGAGCACCCGCGGATCGCCGCCCGCCGCCTCAGCGACGGCGCGTGGGCCGTCTTCGGTGGCGAGTACCTGCATGAGCAGGTGCAGCTCGGACACGCCGTCACCGTGCACGCCGCCCAAGGTGTCACCGCCGACACGACCCACACGGTGCTGGCCGATACCGCCAGCCGCAACCTGGCCTACGTCGCCCTCACCCGCGGCCGCGAATCCAACCACGCCTACCTCTACCACCGCGATACGGCCGAAGCCGACCACGCCCACAGCCACGACCTGTCCGGCGCCGAAGGGGTGCACCTGGCCCGCCGCGGCACCCCAGCCGAGGCCGCCCGAGCGCTGCGCCAGGTGATCGGCCGCGACGAACCCGCCCGAACAGCGCACCAGATCGCCGCCGACACCCCCGCCCAATTCCTGCCCGAGTTGGTCGCCTCACTCGTCGCCGAACACCGCCAGGCGGTCACCCGACGCCGCGACACTTATCAGAAAACCCAACGTGCACAACGGGATCGGGCGCTAGACCGATACCTCGGGCTCGACCGCAGCCAACACCGCGAACAAGAGAGCGGCTATGACCTCAGCCTCTAACCACCCCACCGCTGTGCAAGCCGGGGCCGCATCAGGGACGGCTATCATCGCGCACCGTCGATATCCGCGAAGGCTGGACCAGCGTAGGGCATCCTCGTTGAGGAAGGTAACTGTTGGCGGCTAATGTTCGCGAAGGCTGACGCGAGTTAAGCGTGGATCGCGTCAGTGGCCTCGCGCTTACATTCGATCGATCAGGTCAGCTGCTTGTTTTCTAAATCGTGCGGTTTTTCTTGAATAGCGCTACGCGTGAGGTGTGGAGGGAGGGCCTGTTGAATCGGGTGCTGCGCCCCCTGACCGCCTTCGTCATGTTCGCTGGGGTTTATGCGATGGCGGTGGTTGTTGGTCGTGTGTCGCGGATCGCCGGAAGCGAGGTCGCGCTGGTGTGGCCGGCCGCTGCGATCGCCGTCATCTGGTTACTGGTGGCTCAGCGATACGGCTGGGGTGTGCGCACCGCTCATGTGGTGATGTTGGGAGCCGTCACTTTTGTCGTTAACCTCGCCACCGGAGCGACAGACCGTGCTGGCCGACCGACTCACCACCGCCCACCCCGACGTCCTGCGTGAGCTGCTCGCCACGTTCATCCATACCCTGATGGGCGCCGAGGCCGACGCCCTATGCGGCGCCGGATACGGCCAGCGCAGCTCTGAGCGCACCAACTCCCGCAACGGGTACCGGCATCGTGAATTCGATACCCGTGCAGGAACATTGGATCTCGCGATCCCGAAGTTTGCGCCACGGTTCGTATTTCCCGGACTGGCTGCTGGAACGCCGCAAACGCGCCGAGCGGCCCTGACGACCGTGGTTGCGACCTGCTACCTGCTCGGGGTGTCGACGCGACGGATGGACAAGCTCGTCGAAACCCTGGGCATCACCAGCCTGTCGAAGTCGCAAGTCTCGGTGATGGCCAAGGAACTCGACACCGCCGTCGAGGCCTTCCGCACCCGACCTTTGGACGCATTACACGACCAACCTGATGGCAGTCACGCCGAAGGCGTCGTGGCCGTGGGTGCGTACCCTTCTGCACTCGGTGTTCGATCAACCCGACACCGAATCCGTTGCCGCACAGTATGACCGGATCATCGACGCCCTGTCCGACAAACTACCGAAGGTCGCCGACCACCTTCGAGGCCGCCCGCCCGGACCTCCTGGCGTTTACCGCGTTCCCCAAGCAGATCTGGCGTCAAATCTGGTCCAACAACCCCCAGGAACGGCTCAACAAGGAGATCCGCCGCCGCACCGACGTCGTCGGAATCTTCCCCGACCGCGACGCCCTGATCCGCCTCGTCGGCGCCGTCCTGGCCGAACAACACGACGAATGGGCCGAATCCCGGCGCTACCTCGGCCTCGACGTCCTGAGCAAATCACGCACCGTCAACGACACCCCGACCGAACAGGAGGCCACCCACGCGGCACTGACCGCCTGAACCATCACACTCGAGGAATCACACGACGACCTCGTACACCACATCCATGGACTTGACCGGAATGCCGGCGTCGTCGAGGTAGCGATTGATGGCCTCGTCGACGGTCGTCGGGCTTCTCCACCCAACCAGAACTCGATGTCGAGCAGTCCGGCGAAGATCTCGACAGCGGGCAACGGTGCCGCACACGCGTGGAACGCTGTAACCAGCGGCGCCCCTCGGAAAACCCCGAGCGTTCTCCGCGGATGGATTCCGCGACGTTGGCCGCGAGAACGCTCGCACCCTAGTCGGAGGCCTCGCGCACAGCCGGCGGGCACCCGGATATAGCTCCGGCGCAATCCTGAACCCGACGGCGGGGCAGTCGCTTAGATTCAGTATTTGAGGGAGGTAAGGAAATGACGGAGCACGATGCGACGAACGCGCCTGATACCGCGACGTGGTCCACCCAGACGGTGGACCCTGACGACGCGATTGATTACTGGCGTGAGGTGCGTGGCGAGGTTTACGTCGACGTCGCGCCGACTCCCTATGATCCGAATTTCGACGGCGAGATCAGCTATGCCGACTACGGCGAGTTTGCGCTGTCGGTGAAGCGGGCCGGCGGCGAGAAGGTCAGTCGAGACCGCGCCCTGATATCCCGTGGTGCCGAGGATAGGGAGTACTTGTACGCGCTGTTTCAGAGCCGTGGCACGGGACGTATCACTCAGGCGGGCCGCACCGCAGAGGTTAG
>NZ_JCALDR010000031.1:0-23588 GCF_059812965.1 Mycobacterium sp. NGS29 | reverse complement strand
ACCACGGCGCCGGCCTTGGCGGCGGAGGCACCGAGTGCGGCCGAGGCGCCCAGCGCGGCGGAGGTGCCGAGCCCGTCGGAATCGCCGTCGTCGGTGCGGATGACCACCCAGTGGTTACACGTGCCGCTGCTGCCGGTCCCGATCCCGATTCAGGTGCCGGCCAACGGTGCCCCGCAGAATCAGGTCCCCCAGAACCAGGTCCCGCCGGACCCGGGTCCGCAGAACCCGTTCTCCTCCCCGGGCAGTCCCTAGCGGACGACCCTGCCCACATAGCCGTCCCCTCCGTGCGCGGGTAGGCTTTTAGCTGGCAAACTGCATATAGGCCAGTTAAAACCGGTCGCTCCCACGTGGGGCGGAATGTTGTCGACGGCGGCCGCGCGGTGGGTGGTTCGCCTAGACCCTGTAACGAGCTCGACGGCTTGGAGGGGTTGGAGGGGTTATGGACATCGTCCTCGGGGTATCGATGGAGCCCTCGGCAGTCCGAATGCTGCTGATCGAAGGGGTCAACGCCGACGGCGTCACCGTCGAAGAAGAGAACATCGAAGTGTCCTCGTCACCGGCGGCGCAAGCGGTCGACGCGCTGATCGGAACCCGTGAGGGCGCGCTCGAGGGTGGCTGCCGACTGACTTCGACCGGGGTCACCTGGACCGACCCCGGCCAGGTGCCCGCGCTGCGCACCGAACTCGCTGCCCGCGACATCACGGGCGTGATGCTGGTGTCTCCGCTGCTCGCCGCGGCCGCGCTGGCGCAGACGGTGGGTGCCGCACTCGACTACCGCCACATCGCGATGCTGTTCGTCGAGACCGACAGCGCCACGCTGGCCGTCATCGACGTCGCAGACGGCTCGATCGTCGACCTGCACCGCCAGCCGTTACGCGAGTCCCTGGCAGCCGAGCTGGTGACGATGGTCGCCGGGCTCGACGGGCCGGGATCCCGCGCCGACGGGGTGTTCCTCGTCGGGTGCGGTGTCGACGTCGTCGCCGTCAAACCCACCCTGGAAGCGGTGACGTCGCTGGTGGTCAGCATTGCCGAGGAGCCGGAGATGGCGCTGGCCCGCGGCGCCGCACTGGCTTCGGCGAACGCGCCGCTGTTCGCGGCGTCGACCGCGGCGCTGGCCTACGCGCTGGACCCGGGCACCGGTGAGGTGAACTCGCGCGCACTGACCCCCAGTTATCTCGATGTGTGTGCCATGGCCGGCGTCGACGAGGGTTCCCTGGCCTACAGCGCCGTGGACGACGCGGGCGACATCGAGCACGACCCCGCGGCGACTGGCCTGTTCGCGCGGCACCGGCCGCTGGCGCTGGTCAGTGGCGCGGCGGCCGGCATCGCCGCCGTGGTGGGCGGGATGCTGGTGATGTCGCTGGCCGGCGATGTGCGCCCGACCGCGGCGCAGGAGTCCGCCCCGCGCTCGATTGTGCAGACGCCGCCGCTGCGGGCACCGGCCACCGAGCTGCCGGCGCAGGTGCTGGCACCGGCCTCGAGTGCGCCCCCGGCCGCGGCGCCGCCGACCGAGGTGGCTGCACCGGCCCCGGCCGCAGCTCCGCCACCGGTCGCCGCGCCGCCGGTGCAGACGGTCACCAAACCGGCCCAGGCCCCGGTGAACATGGCGCCCCAGCCCCGCAGGCAGCCCACCCGCCAGGCACCCCCGCCGGTGCAGACGCCGGTGCAGCAGGCTCCGCCACCATCAGCGCCGCCCCCGGCCGCACCCGCGCCGCCGGCTCCGGCACCCGCGGCGCCGACGCCGGTCATGACGGCCTACCTGCACCTGCCGTTCTTCTCGATCCCGATTCCGATCAACCCGCCGCCCCCGCCGCCGGCCCCGCCGGCGCCGGCACCGTGACGCCGGGCGGGCACGTGGCACAACCCGCCGGATGAGCGCAGACTGGGTGGTAACCCTTTCGACTTAGGAGGTCGCGTGAGCGGCAGTGGTTCTTCAGGTGGCGGATTCGGCTTCGACCCCGACGACTTCGACCGGGTGCTCAGGGAAGGTACCGAGGGGCTGCGCGACGCTTTCGAGCGCATCGGCAAATTCGTCGGCGGCCCGGGCGCCCGATCGGGCTGGTCGGCGCTCTTCGAGGATTTGTCGTCGTCGCGGCGCCCCCGCCCGGAGCCGGAGACCACCGGCGACATCGGTGACGGAGTGTGGGCGATCTACTCGGTGGATGCCGGCGGCGACGCCCGGGTCGAGCAGGTCTACGCAACCGAACTCGATGCACTGCGCGCCAACAAGAACAACACCGACCCCAAACGCAAGGTGCGGTTTTTGCCGTACGGCATCGCGGTCAGCGTGCTGGACGATCCGAACACCGACGACGCGGCCGGCGACTCGACCGACTGAGCCGGCGCTCAGCCCTGTTCGACCACGTTGTTGCTGCCGGACTTGCTGATCTTCGGCGAGCCGGAGTGGTAGGTGATCTTGTTGTTCAGTCCGGACGCGTCGATGGCGTCGGAGGTCTCGACGGTGACGATGTTCTGCAGGCCGGAGACCGTGACCGTGGCGCAGTGACCGGTGATTGTCACGGTGTTCGAGATGCCGCTGACGGTGATCTCGTTGCCGTCGCAGCTGACCGAGCGGTTCTCGTTGATTCCGGAGATGATGACCGGCTCGGCGGCCGGGACGGCCGCTGAGGACGTCGGTCCCGCGCTTGGTGCGTGGGTCTTGCCGGTGGGCGGATTGCCCCGCGTTGCGCCGGGCGCGGTGCTCACCGCCGTCGTCTCGGCCGGGCCGACCGGTTCGCTCTCGGACACCTGACGGGCGACGTAGGCGGCGATACCGCCCACCAGGACCAACACGCCGAGCACGCCGACGGCGGCCAGAATCCAGAACCAGCGCATTCCGGACGACGTCCTGGGCGCGGTGCCGGGATACGGCGTGTTGTAGCCGTAGGGCGGCGGCATCGGCCCGGGTGGCGGCGGTGGATAGCTGTAGCCGCCCGCGGCGCCCGATTCGGATGCCCGCGCGGTGTCGGCCAGCGGTTGCTCCAACTCGCGAATCCGGGCTTCCGGATCCTCAGCTGAGTTCATGCCGAGATGCTCCCACACCCGCCGCACGTGGGAATAGGCTCGGCGGCGTGCCCGAGTTGCCGAATCGTCAAATCGTGTTGCGCCGCCGTCCCACCGGGCTGGTCCAGCCCGAGGACACCGAGCTGGTCACCCGCCCGGCACCGGAACCCGCCGCGGGTGAGGCGTTGCTGCGCACCACTTACGTCGGGCTGGACGCCGCGGTGCGGACCTGGCTCGACGACCAGCCCAGCTACCTGCCGCCGGTGCAGATCGGCGAGGTGATCCGCGCCGCCGGGATCGGCCAGGTCGTCGAAACACGTTGCGACGCTTACGCTGTCGGCGACATCGTCACCACGCTCACCGGCTTCCAGGAGTACGTCCTGATTCGCGACGACGTGTTCAGCACGCCGATCCCGGGTGAGGACAACCAACTGGCGATCATGTCCGTGTACGGGCCCACCGGTGCCACCGCCTACTTCGGGATGACCGACATCGGCCGGCCGCAACCCGGGGAGACGGTGGTGGTCTCGGCCGCGGCCGGCGCCACCGGTTCGGTGGCCGGGCAGATCGCCAAGATCGCCGGCGCCCGGGTGGTCGGCATCGCCGGCGGCCCGGACAAGTGCCGGGCGGTGGTGCAGGATTTCGGTTTCGACGCCTGCATCGACTACAAGAACGACGACCTGCCGACCGCGCTCAAACAGCACTGCCCGCGCCGCGTCGATGTCTACTTCGACAACGTCGGCGGACCGATCCTTGACGCAGTGCTCGGCAGGCTGGCCCCCAAAGCCCGGGTGGTGCTGTGCGGCGTCATCTCCAGTTACCTGACGGGGGAGCACCCGGGCCCGGCCAACTACGTGAACTTGCTGTCCAAGACCGCGCTCATGCAGGGGTTCAACGCGCTGGACCAGTGGGGGCGCTTCGACGAGGCCTTCGCCAACCTGCGTCAATGGGAGTCCGAGGGCCGCCTGAAGCACCGCCAGACCATCTTCGAGGGCATCGAGTCCTGCGTCGACGCGCTCAACGGACTGTTCACCGGGGCCAACATCGGCAAGACGCTGGTCAAGGTGAGCGATCCGGGCTGAGCCGGCCCGGGGTCGGCCGACACACCGTCGCTGACCTCCAGGTATTGCGCCACGCGTCGGCGGAGTCCGCGCATCGCCAGGCGGGCTGCTATCTTCCTTGCCATGCCTCAGATGGACCGTCGCCGCATGATCATGATGGCGGGATTCGGCGCACTGGCAGCCGCGATACCGGCTCCGGTCGCGGGAGCCAGCCCGTCCCGCCCGACACCGGCTGCGCCGGCCGCGGGCGCCTCCGGCGGCTTCATCTGGCACGACGAGTTCGACGGGCCGGCCGGCTCGGCGCCAGACCCGTCCAAGTGGTCGGTGTCCACCAACCGCACGCCGATCAGGAACCCGGTCGGCTTCGACCAGCCGCAATTCTGGGGGCAGTACCGCGACAGCCGGCAGAACGTGTTCCTGGACGGCAATTCCAATCTGGTGCTGCGGGCCACCCGCGACGGCGGCGGGGTGTTCGGCGGTCTGGTGCACGGGCTGTGGCGTGGCGGCGTCGGCACCACCTGGGAAGCCCGGATCAAGATGAACTGCCTGGGGCCCGGTATGTGGCCGGCCTGGTGGCTGTCCAACGACGATCCCGGCCGCAGCGGCGAGATCGACCTGATCGAGTGGTACGGCAACGGCACCTGGCCCTCCGGCACCACCGTGCACGCCAACCCGGACGGCACCGCGTTCGAGACGCACCCGATCGGGGTGGATGGCGCCTGGCACAACTGGCGGGTCCGCTGGGACGTCACCGGCATGTACTTCTGGGTGGATTACACCGAGGGCGCGGCGCCCTACTTCTCGGTGCCGGCCACCGGTATCGAGAACCTGGACGAGCCCTTCAAGGAATGGCCGTTCAATGACCCGGGTTACACCGTGTTCCCAGTGCTGAACCTCGCGGTCGGCGGGTCCGGCGGCGGTGACCCCGCTGCCGGCAACTACCCGTCGGACATGCTGGTCGACTGGGTGCGGGTGTTCTAAGCGCCGGAATTGCTTAGGTAGAGGTTCCAGAGTCCGTCAGAGCCTTGGCGGCAGTCCCAGTGCGTGTACGCGCCGTCGTTGTGGGTGATCTCGACGTGCGGGCCGTCGGCCTGGCAGGCGGCCTCGGTGGCATAGCTGCCTTCCACCTGCACCTCGTCCGCATTGGCCAAACCCACCGCGGTGCTCATCAATCCGCCGGCTGCCACCAGAATCCCCGCGGCGATAACGGTCCTCATCAGTAGCCCCTTTCCGGAGTTCGTTGGTCGGGGGATTGCCCGAGCGGCGGCCGTCGAAACGTGAGCTACATCCGGTCATTCGAACGTATGATCGACCGATGGGCCGGCTGGCATCGATCGGGTACAACGGGCAGCCGTTGCGCGGCCCGTTCCGGGTGGTGCGCCCGCCCGTCGCGGTGTTGATCGACCTGACGGTGCTGTTCCCGCGCGAACCGCACCGGTCCGGCCGCTACCACCCGAACGGTCTGCAGCTGCACAAGGTGGTGGAGGGCCGGTTGAGCTGCTGGGGCATCTGCGAACAGGGCGACTGGTGGGGGTTGGTGACCTACCCGGTGGAGTTCGGCGCGAAGCGCAAGTCCGTGACGCACTGGGTGCCGGCGTGGACGTTGCGCCGCAAAGGCGCCTGACCGCGGCGCGGAGTCGACGTAACGCCGGCAGTTAATGTTGGCGTGATGAACCTGCGGCCCACGCGACCACTGCACAGCGTCAAACAGATCACCCGCGGGCTGGGCGCCCTGGACCGCGAATTGTTCGAGGCGATCGCCGAGACCCCCACGCCGTTGCTGGATTCCGCCATGCCCCCGCTGACCCGGGCGGCCGATCACTCCAAATTGTGGTTCGCCATCGCCGGTGTGCTGCTGGCGACCGGAAAACATTCCGCGCGGCGCGGCGCGGTCCGCGGTTTGGTGACCCTGGGCGCGGCCAGCCTGTTCACCAATCAGGGCGCCAAGCGAATCCGGCAGCGGCCGCGTCCGCGCTACGAGTCGGTGCCGTTGATCCGGCGGACGCGCCGCCGTCCGACCTCGAACTCGCTGCCGTCGGGGCATTCCGCCAGTGCCGCGGCGTTCGCGGTGGGGGTGGGCCTGGAGAATCCTCCGTTGGGCTTCGGATTGGCCATGCTGGCGGGTCTGGTTGGCCTGTCGCGGGTGGCCACCGGTGCGCACTACCCGGGCGATGTCGTGATCGGCTTCAGCATCGGGGCCGGTTTGGCCGTGACCGGCGGTCGGCTGATTCCGCCGATCGTCGAGGCTTCGCTGCCGAAGACCGAGCCGCTCCTGGTGTCGGTGCCGGAACGGCCCGACGGCGCGGGCGTGGTCCTGGTGGTCAACCCCGCGTCGGGCAGCGGGACCGGCGCCCGGGTGTTGGATCAGGTGCGCGCCGAGTTGCCGGCGGTGGAGATCGTCGAACTGGGACCCGACGACGACCCGGTCCAGGTGCTGCGCGACGCCGCCGAACGCGCCGAGGTGCTCGCCGTCGCCGGCGGTGACGGGACGGTGTCTGCGGGAGCGGCGGTCGCTGCCCAGACCAAGTTGCCGCTGGCGGTGTTTCCGGCCGGAACGTTCAACCATTTCGCCAAGGACATCGGTTGCGAGACGGTGGCTAAGACGGTGCGTGCGATCCGCCGCGGCACGGTGGCATGCGTGGATCTGATGTGCCTCAATGACAGCCAGATGGTGGTCAACACCGCCAGCATCGGCGCGTATCCCGCCTTCGTGCGCAGGCGGGAGAAGATGGAGAAGCGGATCGGCAAGCCGCTGGCCGGTTTCTACGCCATGTGGCGCACCCTGCGCAACGAACAACCGGTCCGCATCCGCTACGACAATAAGACGCTGCAGACCTCGCTGTTCTTCGTCGGCAATTCTCTTTATCTGCCAACGGGATTCGCGCCGGCTCGGCGTACCCGGATGGACGACGGCCTGATCGACGTGCGCATCCTGGAAACCGGTCGCCGCCTGGCGCGGACCAGGATCGTCGCCGCGCTCGCGCTGGGCCGGCTGCAGCGCAGCCCGCTGTACCACGAGATGCAGGTGCCGGAGTTCACCTTCACCGCCGTCGACGGTCCGACCGTGATCGCCCACGACGGTGAGGTGGGGCAGATGTACGACAAGGCCACCTTCATCTCCAAATACCGGGCGCTGCCGGTGTATCGGTCGCTGCGCTGAGCGTCATTCCGCCGGTTGACCGCCGTGGCGGCGGTAGGCCGACGGGGGCCGGCCCCACGCGCCGCGGAACGCCCGGGTGAACGAGCTGGCGCTGTCGAACCCGACCCGGGTGGCGACCTGCAGCACACTCAGCTCGGGATCGGCCAGCAGCGCCGCGGCCCGCATCAGGCGGGTCTGCTGCGTGTACTCGCGCCAGGTCATCTGCAGTTCGCGGTTACACAGCCGGCGCAGCGAGCGCGGCGACACCCCCGCCGCCGCGGCTGCGTCGTCAATAGTGATGTCTGCCAACGTATTACGAGTGTGCCTGAGCGCTGCCGCGAGTTGCGGATGACTGGTCGTCGGCACGCTGAACGGATGCTGCACCTCGAGCAGTTCGGCGAGTAGTTCGGCGAAGCAGTGGAAGTACGCGTCCGCGACGTGATCTGACGACCTGCGATCGATGGGCCAGCGGCAGGCGTAGCTGATCATCTGCCGGAGCAGCGGCGAAACCGCCACGATCCCGGCCTCCTGCCGCGCCGGCCGCAGGTGCTTGGTGTGCAGGAAGATCGAGATGGAACGCACTCGAGTGTCGATCGTGCTGATGTGCCCGAGCCCGGCGGGAATCCACGCCGCCTGCCGTTCGGACAGCACGTAGGCGCCCGCATCCGTCTCCACTTCCAGCACGCCCTGCACGACGTACTCCAGCTGGTGCAATTCGTGGGCGTGCCGCGGGGTCGTCACCCGATGGCCCTCGTAGACGAATGCGCCGGCAGTCGCGGCACCGCCCTGGCGCATATCCACCAGCACAGTGCTGTCCGCTGCGGACACGTTCGTGTCCGTTCGTGCAGAGAAAGTCATCGCGGTCCGATGATACGACTGGAAGTCATGTCGACACCGTCATTCACACCAGCCGCCGGGGACCCGAAGTACACGAAGTACTACGACACCGTCGTAGCTCTGATGACCCGCGAGGGCCGCTGGCGCTCGGCCGCCATCGACCGGCTGGGGCTGCAGCCCGGTCACCTTGTGGTCGATATCGGTTGTGGCACAGGGTCATTGGCGATCAGGATCAAGCGGGCGCAACCGGCCGCGCGGGTAGTTGGGGTGGATCCCGACCCGCAGATCCTCGCCATCGCGCGGGACAAGGTGCGCAAGGCCGGCGTCGACGTCGAATTCGTGTCCGGCATGGGCGATCAGGCCGCCGAACTCGTCGGACCCGGCAGCGCCGATCGGGTGGTGTCCAGCCTGGTGCTGCACCAGTGCCCGGTGCCGATGAAAAAGGCCATCATCGCGAACATGTTCGCGATGCTGCGACCCGGCGGCGAACTGGTGATCGCCGACTACGGGTGGCAGCGCAGCGCGCTGATGCGGTTGCTGTTCCGGGGCGTGCAACGCGTCGACGGCAAGGCCGACACCCAACCCAACGCCGACGGCATCCTGCCGCAGCTGATCGAGCAGGCGGGCTTCGCCGACGTCGCCGAAGTGCAGGTGATCCGCACCGTGACGGGATCGCTGTCGATTTACCACGCGCGCCGCGACGGCTAGCCCGGGGTCCGGTCAATTGCCCGGTTTCGCTACTCAAATGGGCCGAAATGGGTAAAGATCGACTTAGCTGAACGCATGCGGGGGTGTGGTTCACGCGCTGTCCCGTCATCCCGCGAAAGGACCTCACCCATGAAATCGATCCTGCGAATCGTCGCTCCCGCCCTGGCGGCCCTCGCCACCGGCGCCGTGCTGGGTGCCCCGGCGGCAGCGGCCGACCCCAACAGCTTCCTGGACGAGCTGCAGACCAACAACGTCCACCTGCCCGGCAAGACACCGGCCCAGACCGTCGCTGCGGGCAACCAGGCGTGCAGCGATCTGCGCGGCGGTGCCTCGGTACTGGATGAGATGACCAAGGTCGAACAGAAGTACGGCTTCAGTCAGGGCACCCTGTTCGTCAGTGCGGCGACGACCAACCTGTGCCCCGACTTCGCCTCGCACTGAGCCCGGCCAACGGCAACCGGTCCTCATGCGCACGAACTGTTTTCGCAAGGTAGCCGTCACGCTCTGGATAGTGGCGCTGGTATGTACCGCCGGCTGCAACAAGGGCGGCACCAGCACACCGGCCAGTGGTTCGAGTTCGGGCTCGGGTTCGAGCTCGGGTTCCCGGCCCAGCGGCGGCAAGCCCGGCGCCGGCGGACCGTTGTTCGACGGTAACCAGCCCTTCACCAACAACATCAGCGGCGTCACAGTATCGGGACGAAGTGCCGCGATCATCGAGGCGCTGAATGGCATGGGGGGGTGGGGCAACGACGACAACTTCCAGATCGACTTCTCCATTCCGCTGTTCTTCGCCGATCGCAGCACCCCGCGCGTAGCGGTCGTCGGCGACGAGAACTACTGCGACGGCGGCCCGGACTGTGACAAGGTTCCGGCCAAGATGCCGGTGCCGGACAACGCCCACTTCGAGGGTTCGCCGAACATGTCCTGTGACGTGACGGGCAACACCGACGGCCAGAGCGACTGCCATCTGCTGGTCGCCGAACGGGACGAGCACAAGCTGTACGAGGTCTACCTGGGCAGCAAGAACGGCGACTCGATCACCGCGCACGCCTTCTTCGTGTGGGACCTGAAGAAGAAGTACCCGGAAACGCTGCGCGGCGACCAGTGCACCAGCGCCGACGCCGCCGGCTTCCCGATAGCCGCGTTGCTGCCCACCGCGGACGAAGTCGCCGCGGGCGCGGTCAACCATCCGCTGCGGTTCATCCTGCCCAATCCCCGGATGAAGGCGAAAGTCTACGTTCGTCCCGCGACGCACGCCGGCGGCCCGGACAGCGAAGACCCGAACGCTCCGCCGTACGGGGTGCGGTTCCGGTTGAAGGCGAACTTCGACGAGTCGCCGTTCTCGGCCTCGGAGAAGGTGATCATCAAGGCGCTCAAGACTTACGGCATGCTGCTGTCCGACGGCGGTCAGATTCCGCTGACCTTCGCCGACGACTCGAACAGCACCGCCAAGTGGGCCAACCTCGGGATCACCGACCAGTCCTTCAGCAAGATCGGGGTGGACAACTTCGAGGTGGTGGAATTGGGTCAGGAAGTTCCGCTCACCTATGACTGTGTGCGCAATCCCTGAGCTGAGACGAGTACGGGAATACTCAGTCGCGGCCGGTGTTGCGGCCGCACGCTGATGTGGTGTCCGATGATCTGGGCGGGATCAGGATCGCCACCGCGGCAGCCGGAAAAACACGCGCCAGCGGGCAATTCGCCGCCGAAGCGGTGTGCCTGCAGACCGCCGCGCAATTCGGTGACGGTTCGACCGCGGTCCGGCTGCGGGAACTCGAGACCATCGTGGAAGGGCCCCGGGTCGGCACTGCCGCCCGCTTCGCCGGTGCGCTAGCCACCGGCAATGGAAACGAATTATCCTCGTTCGCAAAGGAATTCGAGGCGATGGGTGATCTGGTCGCGGCGCTGGACGCGGCGGCACACGCGGCGCTGGCCTACCGGCGCCAGGATTTACGCGGTTCGGCGCTGGGATGTTCGACGCGAGCCGAGGCGTTGGCCCAGCGGTGTGGTGGCGCGTCCACACCCGCGCTGCGGCAAGCCAGCATGCGTGTTCCGTTCACGCGGCGGGAGCACGAAATCGTGATCCTGCTGGGCGAGGGTTTTTCTAGTCGCGTGGTTGCCGAACGCCTGACCTTGTCGGTGCGCACCGGCGAAGGTCATATCTACCGGGCGATGGCGAAGACCGGTGTGTCAACCCGCGAAGAACTTGCGGCGCTACTGGTGCACCGATGAGCTTCGCCGCAGCTACTGCTCGTCGAGATACGCGTCGGCCCAGGCGCCGATGATGCGACCGGCCCGGCGGGCCTGCCCACGGGCGGTGAGCAGGTGATCGGAGCCCTCCAGCGAGACGAAGCTGCGCGGATGGCGCGCCAGGCGGAAGATCTCACTGGCGTTTTCGATGTCGACAGTGTTGTCGGTGGGCGAGTGCAGGATCAGTAGCGGCATGCGCAGGCTGCTGATCTTGTCGTGCAGGTGAGCTGCGCGGACATCCTCGACGAAGTCACGCTTCAACGTGAGCGTCCGCCCGCCGACCAGCCACTCGGCGCTGCCCTCCGACAGGCACCGGTCGACCACGGCGTCGTAATGCTTCTCGACATGACTCGGGTCGACGGGTGCCGCGACCGTGACGACCGACCGCACGCCCGGTGCCTGCGCGGCCGCTGCCAGTACCGCGGCACCGCCCCAGGAGTGCCCCACCAGGATGTCGGCCGGGGTTCCGCGGTCAGCCATGAACTGGCATGCCCGGACGATGTCGTCCACCTTGACGGTGAACGAGCCGTCGCCCCAATCTCCTTCTGAGCCACTCAGTCCCAGCGCGTCGAAGCGCAGCATGCCTATCCCGTCGGCGGCCAGCTGCTTACAGATCCGCGCCGCGGCCGGGGACTCCTTGCCGAGGGTGAAGCCGTGCGAGAACACCCCCCAGCCGCGTACTTCCTGATCCGGCTCGTCGATGATTCCGGCGAGGTTCGGCCCGGTCGAACTCGCGAACGTGACGCGTTCGCCCACCGTCAGACCCGACCCGGGATCGGCCGAAACGGCAGTTCCTCGACGCCGTCACCGATGATCAGCGCGGCTCCCGGCGGAACTTCCCGCCACATGCCGGGCAGCTCGGTCAGCGGCTCGGAAACCACCACCCGGGCGTCGTCGCCGAAGTGTGCCAGCCGCTCGCTGTCCGGATAGAGCATGCGTACCGACTCCGGATCTTCGCTGACGAACAGCGTGTTGACCTCGCCCGCGCTGGCGTAGCGGACCGCATACAGTCGCGTTCCGTCGCTCACCCCCACCGTCATCTGCAGCGCCGGCTCGTCCACGCCGGCTGCGGTGGCGGCGTCCTCGACGAATCCCGCCATCCGGGCGATGCCGCCGAGCGGATCCTCGGTGAGGCCGAAGGTGAGAGCCAGGTGGAACATCAACTCTGAATCCGTTGAGCCGCCGATATTTTCGAACAGGTCGGGGCGGACGGCCAGCAGCAGCTCCCGACGCAGCCGCTGATAGCCGCCGACATGACCGTTGTGCACGAACAGCCAGTTGCGGTAGCGGAACGGGTGACAGTTGGTCTGCTGCACCGGCGTCCCGGTACCTGCCCGCACGTGCGCCAGGAAAAGCCGGGTGCGGATCTCGGTGGCCAGTTCCAGCAGATTGTCGTCGCCCCACGCCGGGGTGATGCTGCGAAACAGCGCCGGCTCCGGACGGTGTTCGTACCAGCCCAGCCCGGTGCCGTCCCCGTTGGGAATCTCCATGTTCGGCGCATTCCTGCGACTCTGCTCGATCAGCGACCGCTCCGGGTCGTGCAGCAACTCCCGGGGCGCGATCGGCTCACCCAGGTAAGCGACCCACCGGCACATCCGATCTCCCTACTGCGTCTCGCGGATAACTCTATGCACGAAAGCCAGCTCGCCGACCACCGCGGGGGCAATCTCGAACGGGTACAGCAGATTCTTGCCCAGCGGTGTTCACCCGATTCAGGCACAGCGACAACCACTTCCAATCCTCCAGCATCCGCAACCCGAACTCGGTCCGGCAGTCCGGGCAATGTCGGGATTCGAAGGCGGCGTAGCTGCGGCAGATCGGGCAGGCGAATGCGAGCATCCCGCTGTTAGGCGGACTTGACGGAGTCGGTCGCGAAGAACCCGTGTAGGGCGGTGGCGAGCTGGGCGCGAACGGGCGCACCGGAGACCACCATGTCGACCATGGACAGCGACAGGTGCGTGTGGCCGCGGGCCCGGATGAGCTCGGTGGGAACGCCTGCTGCGGCGAGCGCTTCGGCGTACGCGACGCCCTCGTCGCGCAGCGGGTCGAAATCCGCCACGACGACCACAGCCGGCGGCAACCCCGACAGATCGGCTGCGCGCAACGGTGCGATCCGCGGGTCGTCCCGTACCTGCGGGTCGGCGTAGCAGTCGAAGAACCACCGCATCATCGCGGCGGTGAGGCCGTAACCGTCGGCGTTCTCCAGATAGGAGGCGCGGGTCTGATCGGAGTCGGTCACGGGGGTCAACAACACCTGCCCGACGATCGCCGGGCCGGCTGCGTCGCGGGCGAGTTGGCTTACCACGGCGGCGATCCCGGCGCCCGCGCTCCATCCGCTCACCGCGAGCTGCCCGGGAATGCCGCCGAGTTCGGCGGCGTGCTCGGCGACCCATTGCACTGCGGCCCAACCGTCCTCGAGCGCGGCCGGAAATCGGTGCTCCGGCGCGTGTCGGTAGTCCACCGAGACGATCAGCGTTTCGCTGCGCACACACAGGTCACGGCACAGCGGGTCGTCGGAAACGGAGTCGCCCAGAACCCAGCCGCCGCCGTGGAAATAGACGACGACGGGGTGCGGACCCGGGCTGGCCGGTCGGTAGAGGCGGTAATTGAGGATGCCCCCCGCGCCGGGCAGGGTTCCGTCGACGATCTCGCCGACTTCGGGGCCGGGCGGGCGGGCGAGGTTCATCTCGTCGAGGAAGGCACGTGCCTGCTCGGGCGGCAACGACTCCAGCGGCGGCGGATTCAACAGCGCCATCTGCTCGAGCACCATCTGAACGTCGGGCTGCAGACGGCGCACCACGCCGTCGTTGCACTGCACACCGGCGCTGCCGGATAACCGGAAACCCAGGTAGTCCCGGGCCACCACCTCGTCGCACGCCGCGCGGTAGAAGTCCACTCCGGCGGCGTAGGCCATGAAGGTGCGCGGCTTGCCCGGCACGTTGGCCCCTACGTACCACGAGTTACCTTGGGGGAACAGCGTTATCGATGCCGCGTCGTCCGAATGCTGCATCCATCCGGCCTCGGCCAGCGCAGTGGGTTCGATCTGGTTCAGCTCGTGCTCGCGCAGATACTGCAGGACGTCGGCGACGAAGTCGACGTGCTGCTCGATCGACACCGCCATGTTCGACAGCACCGACGGGCTGTGCGGGCCGGCGATGAGGAAGAGGTTCGGAAATCCCTCGGTGGTCAGGCCCAGATACGTCGACGGACCGTGCGCCCACTTGTCTGTCAGGGTGAGCCCGCCGCGACCCACCATGTCGATCGCCGCAACCGCGCCGGTGATGGCGTCGAACCCGGTGGCGAAGACGATCGCGTCGAGCTCGAAAGTTTCGGTGGCCGTGTCGATTCCGGTCTCGGTGAGGCCGATTATCGGCTGGTCGCGCAGGTTCACCAACCGCACGTGCGGCAGGTTGAAGGTGTCGTAGTAACCGGTATCCAGACACAGCCGCTTCGCGCCGACCGGATAACTGTTGGGGCACAGCGCATCCGCTGTCTGCGGATCGCGCACGATGCCGCGGATCTTGTCGCGGATGAACTCGGCGAATTCCGCGTTGGCCAGCGGATTGCTCATCAGGTCGGCATAGAGGTTGAGGACTTCGAGCAGTTCTCCTCGCTGCCACGCTCTTTCGTACCGCTGCCGCCGCTCCTCGGCGGACACCGAGAACGCCGGGGTGATGGTGCGTTCGGCCGGTACCCCGCCGAAGGAGTATCTCGCGGCGTTGCGGTACGCCTCGTCGTCAGCCAGTTGGGCGAGCTTCTCCGGCGCAATCGGACCATTGTGGGCCGGGATGGAAAAGCACGGCGTGCGCTGGAAGACGGTCAGCTGTGCGGCCTGGGCGGCGATGAGCGGGATCGACTGGATGCCAGAGGATCCGGTGCCGACCACGCCGACCCGTTTGCCGGTGAAGTCGACGGGTTCGTGCGGCCAGCGACCGGTGAAATAGACCTGCCCGGTGAAGTTCTCGACCCCCTCGATGTCGAGGTCCTTCGGTACCGACAGGCAACCGGTCGCCAGCACCAGGTAGCGACAGGTGATCTGCTCGCCGCGGTCGGTGCCCACCCGGTAGATGCCGGAGTCGTTGTCCCAGTGCGCGTGGGTGACCCGGGTGCCGAACTGCATGTCCCGGCGCAGGTCGTGTTTGTCCGCCACGTGGTTGAGGTAGCGCAGGATCTCGGGCTGGGTGGCGTACTTCTCCGACCACTGCCAGTCACGCGACCAGTCCGGATCGAAGCTGAACATGTAGTCGACGCTGGGGATGTCGACGCGGGCGCCGGGGTACCGGTTCCAGAACCAGGTGCCACCGATGTCGTCACCGGCTTCGATGATGCGCATCGAATGGCCCGCACGGCCCAGCCGGTACGCGCAGTACAGGCCCGCGAAGCCGGCGCCGACGACGACGACATCCACATCGGTGTGGCGTACATCACTCATACGCCTATCATCGCTGCTCGCGCGCCATTTGTTTAGGGGTCTTCTCAGCGGCCCCTGCCGACGATGCCGGTTTCCCGTGCCGCGGCCAGCCAGTCGGGGAACTCCGTCATGACCTTGTCGTAGAACGCTGCGTCGCTCAGCGTCGTCACCTGCTCGACGGCGAAGAACCCCGCGTTGTCGATCTCGCGGCCGGTCAACTCGTCCAGTTTGTGCAGGAACGGGAAGTCGCGTTCGCGGCCGATCGCCATGAACTGGATGAACATCGGCAAACCGGAAGCGCGCAGCACGGCGTCCGTGGCGCTTTTGCGGTCGCTGTTGCCGCCGTCGGTGATGAAGGCGACGTAGGTGGGCAGTGTCGCGCCACGTCGCAGACCGGCGGCGATCTGTTCGATGGGCGGCGCGTACTTGGTCATGCCCCAGATGCCTTTGCGGTTGATGGCGCGGTCGGTCCAGCCCTCGCGGTTGGCCAGAGTGACCGGCTCGCCCTCGTGCACCCGGTGATCGAAGAGGATGGTGTCCACGGTGCCGTTGTCGTCGAACAGCAGGGCCATGGCCAGGAACCGGTCGATGAGTTCCTGGTAGCTGCCGTTGCTGAACAGCGGGCGTGACGAACCGGAGACGTCGAGCACCAAGATGACCTCGGCACGTTCGCCGAGGAAGCCGCGCTTCTCCAGCGAGACGCTGGCGGCGTCGAACTTCTTGAGCAGCACCGGCGACTTCTCCGATACCGTCTTGCGCAGGTTGATCTGCCGCTGCTTGTTCATATCGATGCTCGGTGCGGGTGGCGGCGGCTGGGAAGGTTCGTCGTCGACGGAGATGCCGAACGTCGTCGCGATGCCGGCCAGCCCCGAGTCGAAGCCCTGCCCGACGGCGCGGAACTTCCAAGCGCCCTGCCGGCGGTACAGCTCGCCGAAAATCAGCCCGGTTTCGGTGGTCAGCCCCGAGATGGAGTAGCTCGCTACCGGCTCCCCGCCGGAGGACACCTTGATCGACAGCCCGGGCAGCTGCGCGAAGGTCTGACGCTTGGCGGCGGCGTCGTGGATGGACGCCACGAACGCGACACGGTCGATGCCGGCTGGGACAGCGGAGTGTTGACGACGAGGCGGTCGCCGCCGGTCGGGATCGAACCGGCGTGCCGAACCGACCCGTCGCGCGAGGCGGGCTGGTTGTAGAAGATGAGGTCGGCGTCGTCGCGCACTTTGCCCGCGGTGGTCAGCAGCAGAGCGCTGGCGTCGGCGTCGACGCCGGCTACGGCCTGCCAGCTGACCTCGACGACAAGTTCGGCGGTGGGCACTGGCGCGTTGGCGCCCTTGGTCAGCTCGGCCATGAACCCTCCGATTCGTCCGATCGTGGCTACAGCGTAGATGGGCCGAGCCCCGTCGCCCCGTCGGCGTTGACTCTGCGGCTGTGCCGACGAAGTGCTTGTCGACGCCGCCCTCAGCGCAGCGTCGACGGCAAGCCGGAGTATCCGAACACCTTCGCCAGCTGGCGCACGGCAGCGCGCCGCCCGTTGACGGTCAGCGCTCCGGTGGCGACCAACTCCGGAAATCGGGCCGGATTCATTGCCGCCGCAAGTGTTTCCGCCGATCCGACCAGCGTGACGTCCGGTTCGGCCGGTGCGGCGTCGACGACGGCGTGCTCGTCGATGTGCAGCGTGGTGGATCCCTCAGGCGTGACCAGTTGCAACACCAGATCGACCCCGGGCCGTTCGTCCCGCGCGTAGGCCCGCACCGCCCTGGCGAGCCATTGAGGGCGGACCAGGTCTTCTGGGTTGCGTGTCTCCAAAAGCCCACGGCCCCAACGCGCGAACGCGTTGATGACGTCCTCGAGTGCGCGGCCCGCGTCGGTCAGTTCGTAGACCTTGGCCGCCGCGGGTGGCGGTAGGGTGCGGCGCGAAACCAAGCCGTTCTTCTCCAACTCGCGCAGCCGCGCGGCCAGCATGTCCGTAGCGATCGGTGCCAATGCGTGCAGCAGATCGACGTAGCGGCGGGGGCCGTCGAGCAGCTCGCGCACCACCAGCAACGTCCAGCGGTCTCCGACCATGTCCAGGCTTTTCGCCAGCGCGCAGTGCTGGCCATATGACTTCGCCGCCACGGAACGATCTTACAGTAGCTTTCAATATCCAAGTTGGGACTTGGTAATTCCAAGTATGCGGGTGTAGCGTCTACCGCGTGAGCCGCCCCCCTGCTGCAGATGGCAACTCGAAAACCGGCCTGATCGACGTCGACGCACGCCCGGCGCTGGAACACCTGCTCGACATTCGCATCGAGTTCGATCCGGTGCAGATCTTTTCCACACCCGTCGGCACCCGGTTCACCTATGTGGTCAAACACGGACGATGCGAAGGTCCCCGGATTGCCGGCGACATCCTGCCCGGCGGTGGTGACTGGATCCTGTTCGGCACCGACCGCATCGCACGCCTGGACGTCCGCGCCACCCTGCGCACCGATGACGGCGCGTACATCCACATGACCAACACCGGCAGGGTGGAGATGGATCGCGAGACCGCCGGACGATTCACCAGCGGCGAATTCATCCGCCACGACCAGATGATCGCCCGCTCGAGCCCGTTATTCGACACTGACGATGACCGCTACCGCTGGATCAACGCGATACACACCGTGGCGATCAATGAAGTGTCGCTCTCGGAAGTCCGCTACCGGGTTTTCGCGGTCCGATGAACCGGCTGCACGATCTGTACAGCCGTTACCTGGCCGCCTGGTCCGCCCGCGACGCCGACGCGATAGTGGCGCTTCATGCGAGCGATACGACGTTCTGGTTGCGCCACGGCCGTCGTCCGGTGACGGGGACCGCTGCCGTTCGCGACGCGTTCGCCGCGATGTTCGCCGTGTTGCCCCAGCTCGAATTCGACGTCCACCGCACGGAATTCGGTTCCAGCCATTGGGTTTTGGACTGGACGCTGAAGTGTGTGCTGCCTGATGGCGCCGGGGGAGGACGGGACGTGAGCTGGGACTGCATGGACCTGGTGACGGTGACGGACCACTGGCAGGTGCTGCGCAAAGACACCTTCGTAGACGGGGTCGCGTTCGAGCAGGCACTGACACCGGTGACGCGGAGGCGGCCGACGTAGCGTCACCGTCGCTCGGCCCCGGTGGTGACAATTCAACTGCCGACCAAGACACCTGGTCGAATGTTCGATACTGTGCGGCTACTCGACTGAGTTAGGTGAAGGGCGCCTCATGGTTGAAACGGGCTCGACCGACCGCAGCGTGAACCGTCGCAGATTCCTCACCGCGTCAAGCGCATTGGGCGTCGGTGCGGCACTCGGAGGTGCTGCCGCGTGGCCGGCTTTCGGCGACCCAGCCGCGTCGGGACCAGATTGCGGCGGCCCCAACGATGGCGGCGAACTCTATGCCGCCGTCAAGGATGCGCAACCCGGTGCCAAGACCCTGGCACTGGTCGACTTCCCCACAGCCAACAAGGACCGGGCGTACGGGTACGCGATCAAGACGGGGGCGAAAGGTCCGTGGGACTGGTTGTGTATCCCGCTGATTCGGGTTTCCGGCATCGAATGCGAGAAGTGCTGGAAGGGTCAGATGCTCAACCTGTGGCCCTACGCCGCAGCGTGGGTCAACAACGCACAGAGCAAACTCGCCGGCACCGACTGGGCTCTCGGCATCAACTCCGGGGACCCGCAGGCGCGGACTCAGAACCAGATGCACATCCACGTGACCAAACTGCAGAAGAATGTGCGCGACCAGATCACCGCCGCGGAGAAGAACAAGGTGCCCGTCGCCCAGAGTTTCGGCGACTGGCCGAAGAAGACGATCGAGCTCAACGGTCGACTGTTCCGGTGGGTGCATGTGAAGAATCTGGACCAACCGATCTTCGAGGAAGCCTTCAAAACGGTCGCACAGGGCCAGGCCGGTGAGATGAAGCATCAGTGCATCGCCGTCACCACGGCGGCATCCGGCGGGTTCTACATCATCAACAGCCAGGGGCAGCTCAGCACGCAGGGGCATCACCCGTTCGGCATCAAGACCATCGACGGTCTGTTGTATCGCCAGTAGCTCCAGGAGTACGGCCGGGCAGCCGTCACCAGAGATAGGTTGAGAGCATGAGTGCTGCCGGCATCGTCCTCGTAGCGCTCGCGATCGCCGTCGGAATCATCGGCATCGTGGTGCCGCTATTGCCGGGCACGCTGCTGGTGTTCGTCGCGATCGTGGTGTGGGCCGTCGTCGAGGACAACATCACCGCCTGGGTGACGCTGGGCGTGGTGGCCGCGTTGCTCGGTGCTGCTGTATTGATCAAATACGCCTGGCCCGTGAAGCGGATGCGGGCGGCCGACGTGCGCACGCTGAGTCTGGTGGCGGGCGCGGTGGGGGGCATCATCGGTTTCTTCGCGATCCCGGTGGTCGGCCTGGTGATCGGCTTCGTGCTGGGTGTCTACGTGGCCGAGTTGGCCGTCCGCGGAGACCAGCGATTGGCATGGACCTCGACGAAGCACGCCGTGAAAGGTGTCGCATTATCGATGGGCGTCGAGCTGGCTGCCGCACTGTTCGCCACCGTCGCGTGGGTGATCGGGGTGTTTCTCACGCAGTAAGCGCTTGCCGCCTTCACCTTCTTGCCAGGAAAAGTCGGCGGGACCGCCTTACCGAGCGCGACACTCGACGGCTTGTCACGCTGCCGAAATTCGGCGGTCAGGTGCTCATTGAGTTGCACGGAGTTTGAACTGCACGTGTGGAGCCGATGGCGGGAATCGAACCCGCGTATTCAACTTGGCATCCGTCCGTCAACTGGAGCGCGCAAGTTGGTCAAAGTGTTGTGGGGCATGCGATCGACGTCTGATGCAAACTTCGCTGCACAACTCGTCGATCTTGTCCTGATGCAGAGCCTCGCCCATGCGCTGTGTTTATCGCCTAGGGCGCAGCTGCGGTGATTGCGCGGTAGATCTCTCGGGCGACGAAGTATCGCCCATAGCTGCCATACGGGCCCTCAACTATGCCCAGCGCCAGCAACTTCTTCACGGCAGTGTCTATGCCTTGCGGTGTCTTGTTGAAGCGCCGTGCGAGTGCTGGAACACGCACAATCGGAGTGTCGACGAGTGATTCGACGATGTCACGCGCAACCCCGCCTCGATACCCGCTGTCTTGGAGAATCTGCACGTAGTTGCGTTGGGCGTCGAGCATCAGATTGACGCGGCGCGCGGTGTCAATCGCGGAGGCCTCGACTCCTTGGGAAAAGAACCGTATCCATGAATCCCATTCACCTGTCTGCGAGACTCGCGCAAGCTCGTCCTCATACTCGCTTCGGCGGATTTCGAACCATGGTGAAACGCTCAGCAGCGGCTCTTGGAGCAGGTTGTCGACCATGAACTGGAGGACGATGAGTAGCCGTCCGATACGGCCATTGCCGTCATTGAACGGGTGCAGGGTTTCGAACTGATAGTGAGTCATTGCGGCAGCGATGAGTGGGTCTCGGTCGCCTCCGGCGGGTATCCATGCCACAAGGTCGCGAACGGCGGTTTCAAGTCCGGTGCCCGGCGGCATTGTGACAAACCTTGCCGACTCGATCGTTCCGTCAGGGCTTCCGATCGCGACCTGGCAGCGTCTGATGCGCCCTGCGTCACGCGTCTCGGCGTCCGTTCCAAGGACGAGTTGCTGGTGGGCGTTCAATAGAAGGCTGGTCGTGACGGTCCGATGCTCGGCCACGTAATCGAACGCGACGTCCGCCGCATCCACGTAGTTGAGGACTTCCCTCAACGCGGCGCTTCTGTTCTCGTCGGCGCCGGAGTCGGCAGCCAGGACGTCATCGAGCGGCGCGAATGTACCTTCCAGCGCGGATGTGCTCTGCGCCTCTCGGCTCAACGTTGGTCGTCGGAGTATTCGAGGGTTGCCAACCTGACGTGATGCCTGGTCCAGGTGAGCGAGCGCCCGGCTAGCGCGGGTGACAGCCCGCCATGTGCCGCCTTGAAGGTTGGGCTCCGCCCCGAGCGGGTGAGCAACGTACGCGAAGTGATCGTAGGATCGCCCGTTTCGGCCGTCTGTACCGGAGATGGGCCAAAGGCTGCCGAGCGGGCTCGACGCAAACTGCTCTACCTGCACAAACCAAGTGTACCGCCTCACTGGTTGGTATTACATGCATGAAATTCAGTTCCATTTGGTTTTAGTTGACCAAAAACAACTGACGGCACCTTTCACTTGTTGATGAGGCGATGACAACAAGTTGAATTGGCTTTACCGGGGCGCCGATGCAGCTGCGCGGCGGCAGCGCGGGCCGCAGCAGGCGACGACGAGGGCTGGAAGACGACGGGAAGGGTCCGGAATATCGAATATCCGGTCCTCGCTGCGGGAGGCACTGGCGCCGCACGAGCATCTGTGATGGGTGACACCCCATAGCTTCCGGCGGACCGCTGGAACGGTCGTCAGGGACGGGCTCGGGATAGAGGCAGCTCAACACCAGCTCGGCCACGGGCAGGTTGCCACGCCCGAAGGTCACTACATGCAGCGGGTGACGGCAGGGCCACAAATACGGGATTTCGTTCATTGCGGTTTGCCGGCAAACTCTGTTAAGGCCCTGACCTGCATGTATGGAGCCGATGACGGGAATCGAACCCGCGTATTCAGCTTGGGAAGTCGAACGGCGGCGTCTGGTCGGCTCTGTCGAGGTTTGCGCTGGTCTGCCGAGCTGGGCGAATCGTCTGGTCCTGTCCGCCCAAGTCCGGGGTTGTGGGCCTCAGTTGTGACATCGGTGTGACAACGAGGTGCTGATTTGCGAGGGGCGTTGGGGTGGGTCGGAAGGAGCATGACCCGCATCCGGTAGCAGTATGGTTCCCGGTCTGGCGACTTCGCCGCTCATCCGTCCGTTCGACCGGCAACTGAGGAGAAACATTCCGATGCGAGTGCTCGTCAGTCACGAGGACGACGACAGAGTCGGCGTTGACCTGCTTGGTCGCGTCGACGGACTCGAGGTCGTCATCTACGACCCCAGCGGGCCACTCTCACCTGAGCAGTGCGACGCTGCGATCCTGATCCCGCCGTACCGCAGCAGCCATCGCCCGATCCCGCTGTTGAAAGAACTCCGCGGCCTCCGCATGGTTCAGCTTCTGTCCGCGGGGGCCGACGAGTGGGCTTCTGACGTGCCGCCTGACGTCATCCTGGCCACCGCCCGCGGGGCACATGCCGGACCCGTCTCTGAGTGGGTGCTGTCAGCGATCCTGTGCCTCTACCGTCAGTGGCCGGCGCTCGTGGATTTCAAGCGGGAGCACACGTGGGCGCATCGTCGCGTTGCCGCCGACACTCTCGCTGGGAGCCGGGTGTTGATTCTCGGAGCGGGTGCAATTGGTGGGGCCGTCGCCGAGCGACTGCGGGCATTCGACGCTCTACCTGTCCTTATTGCCAGTCGGGAACGCGCCGGCGTGCTCAGCCCGGAAGCAGTGCCCGAGATTCTGCCGACGTGCGATGCGGTCGTTATTACCGCGCCGCTGACCGACTCGACGCAGGGCATGGTCGACGTGGCATTCCTCGGTGCACTCCCGGATGGCGCCCTGGTCGTCAACGCCGCCCGCGGCAAGATCGTTGACACCGACGCACTCGTAGCGGAGTTGCAGACTGGGCGACTGCGGGCGGCCCTCGACGTCACTGAGCCTGAGCCGCTGCCGGAAGACCATCGCCTCTGGGATTGCCCAGGCACGATCATCAGCCCTCACATGGCGCGGACCGTGCCAGGAACGAACGCCCTCTGCTACGCCGTGGCCGCAGAACAGATACGCACGTTCCTGAGTGGAGGATCGCCGTCGAACGCGGTGGTTGCCGGTAGCTGACGCGTTGCTCTTAGCGGGGAAGCGTGGCCCAGTGCGCGAATCAGCGAGTACATCGACGCAGCGAAGGATCAGGTCGCAGACTTCATCGCGCCGGGTGTCGTGGCCGGCAACGGCCTGGACGACGGTCCCCACTGACGCGCCACGAAGGCCGACCGCGCGAATTTGGACCCCGCCGCCACGTAGTGGTGGTGGGGCGGTTCGTATCGGAGGAGGGTTGAGGGCGCGGCGTTCCGGCTGATCGGTGCCGAAGCGCAGCAGCGGCAATTGGACCCGGAGAGCAGCAGGCGTGCTGCGGACCGCCGTTGTGGGCGACGAATGCTCGGCGCGATGGCGGAAACTTTGGCCGCAGGTATGAGATGGCAGGAGTTAATGAAG
>NZ_JCALDR010000030.1:0-26689 GCF_059812965.1 Mycobacterium sp. NGS29 | reverse complement strand
GCGGCTCAGGCATCATCAGCGCCGCCGATGCGGACAGCTTTGCGACCGGCCAGGCTCTCGGCGGGACCGGTGGGTCAGGCGCCGAGGCGGGCAGCGCCGGTGGGGACGGCGGCGTGGCAAGGGTCGAGGCTACGAACGGCGGCCACGCTGCCGGTTCCAACGGAGGCGCCAAGGGCGGTAACGGTGGAGCGGCACAGGCGGGAGGCATCGCCGGTGCCGGTGGAGACGGTCATGTGTCCGCTGACGGAGCGGACACTACTGCCAACGGTGATGCGACGGGTGGTGCCGGCGGTGCCGGCACCGGTGGCACGGGCGGTATCGGTGGGTCCGGAGAGGTATTTGCCAGCGCAGGTGGCACCAACATCGCTGGGGCAGTTGGCGGCTCCGGCGGTGCTGGTATCGACGGAGGTACCGGAGGGCACGGCGGATCTGGTACCGCGCGCAGCCAGGGGATGGGCAGCACGGTGGCCGGTGAGGCGACAGGTGGTGACGGCGGGGCCGGCGACGGTCCTGGCAGCTTCGGCGGTCAGGGAAGCGACGGCCAGCTCATCGCGTACGACGGTGCCAGCACCGACGGAGACGCCACCGGCGGCGGTGGTGGTCGCGGTATCGGCGGCGGTATCGGTGGTGAGGGTGGCCTCGGCGGTGTCGGTGCGATCGGCGGCCGAGCTGTCGGGACCGCTCTGGGAGGTGCCGGTGGCATTGGTGCCGACGGGCACTCCGGCGGGAGAGGAGGCGACGGTTTCGTGGGCGCCCAGGGGTTCAGCCCAGGCGACAACCCGTCTGTTGACGGCACCGCCACGGGCGGCGCGGGCGGCGACAGCGGCACCGGGACCTTCGGGGGCGACGGTGGCCAAGGGGGTACAGCCGCGATTCTTGCCGAGCAGTCCAGTTTCGCCGGCGGCACCGCTGTCGGCGGCGAAGGTGGTTCCGGTGGTGCGAGCGGCATCGCAGACGGCCTCGGCGGCGCCGGCGGCAACGGCGGCAGCGCCGAAATCTTCGCGCAGGGCACCGATGTCAGGGATGCCGTGGCAACTGGTGGCGCCGGAGGCGCTGGTGGTGCCGGCGGCATCGGTGCGAACGGCGGCGACGGCGGCGACGGCGGCGTGGGTGCCGCCACGGTCACACCTGGCATCGGCGGCAATGGCGGAGGCGGCGGCAACGGGGGCGTGTTCGTCGACGCCGTCAACGACGGGAGTGGTGGCAGGGGCGGCGACGGCGGAAACGGCACCGGAGGCATCGGCGGCAATGGCGTCAAGGGTGGCGACGGACTGGCCGACGGCAGCCCCGGTGCGGACGGATTGGACGGCGCAGACGTCATCTGAGCGCGTGCAGTCGGCTCAGCGTGCTGTGTTGGCGACGATCTCCACCCCGCTGCCGTTCCAGCGGAACTTCACAACGCTGCCCACGCCCAGCGCATTCGGATACGTCAGCGCTACCGTGTCACCGGTGCTGTGCGTGCCGTCGATGCCGTTGAATCCGTAGGTGTCCGGCACCCCCTGGGGAATGAATTTACCCAGGTGGAACAGCACCGCGCGCGTCGTCGGATTGTCGCCGTTGGTGTTGGCCTTGATGATCACCGCCGACAATTGCGCGCACTCGTTGTAGTTGCCGGCTATCGGTTCGGGGTTCCACGGTTGCTGGCTGCGTGGGTCGCGGGGAAGTTCGGACACCGCCTTCGCGATGGTGGGCGCAGCCAGATTGACCGCACACGGGTCGGCGGGCGCGGCGCTGCTGGGCGGGACCGTGGTCGGCGCGGCAGCGCTACCTGGAGCTCCAGGCGTGGTGACGGCCGAAGAAGGCTTGGTGGCCTGCGGTGTCTTGGCCACCGTCGAGTCGCCTGACCCGCACCCGACTGACGTCACCGCCGCCGCCACGACACACAGGCCTGCGGCACACCGAACAACCATTGACACATCGGGCACGGTACCGCCACCGGTCCTGCGGGTGCGGCAGGCATGGCCGCGGGCCCGGGACGCCTTAGACTTCATCTCCTGATGGATAACCCGGACAACCTTCCCGCGACGTTCGCCGACCTGCAGATTCCGGAGCCGGTCATGCGCGCGATCAACGACGTCGGTTACGAGTCGCCGACCGGCATCCAGGCCGCCACCATTCCGGCGCTGATGGCAGGCACCGACGTCGTCGGTCTGGCTCAGACCGGGACGGGCAAGACCGCGGCATTCGCGATCCCGATCCTGTCCAAGATCGACACCACCGGCAAAGCGACCCAGGCGCTGGTCCTGGCGCCCACCCGGGAGCTGGCCCTGCAGGTCGCCGAGGCGTTCAGCCGCTACGGAGCCCACCTGCCGCAACTGAACGTGTTGCCGATCTATGGCGGCGCGTCCTACGGCGTGCAGTTGGCCGGCCTCAGACGTGGAGCCCACATTGTCGTCGGTACGCCCGGCCGGGTCATCGATCACCTCGAACGCGGGACGCTGGACCTGTCTCGGGTGGACTACCTGGTGCTCGACGAGGCCGACGAGATGCTCACCATGGGCTTCGCCGAAGAGGTCGACCGGATCCTGTCCGAGACCCCGGAATACAAACAGGTCGCCCTCTTCTCGGCGACCATGCCGCCGGCGATCCGCAAGATCACCACCAAGTACCTGCACGATCCGCTGGAAGTCACCTCCAAGGCGAAAACCGCCACCGCCGAGAACATTTCGCAGCGCTACATTCAGGTGGCCGGACCGCGCAAGATGGACGCGCTGACCCGCGTGCTCGAAGTCGAGCCGTTCGAGGCCATGATCGTGTTCGTGCGCACCAAGCAGGCCACCGAAGAGGTGGCCGAAAAGCTGCGTGCGAGAGGATTTTCCGCGGCCGCCATCAACGGCGACATTCCGCAGGCTGCTCGGGAACGGACCATCTCGGCTCTCAAAGACGGCACCATCGACATCCTGGTCGCCACCGACGTCGCGGCCCGCGGCCTGGACGTCGAACGTATCTCGCACGTGCTCAACTACGACATCCCGCACGACACCGAGTCCTACGTGCACCGAATCGGTCGGACCGGCCGGGCCGGCCGCAAAGGTTCGGCGTTGTTGTTCGTCTCGCCGCGAGAACGCCACCTGCTCAAGGCCATCGAGAAGGCGACCCGGCAACCCCTCACCGAGGCGGCGTTGCCCACGGTCGAGGACGTCAACGCCCAACGGGTCGCCAAATTCGCCGACTCGATCACCAATGCCCTAGGGGGGCAGGGGATCGAGTTGTTCCGCCGCCTGGTCGAGGATTACGAACGCGAGCACGACGTGCCGATGGCGGACATCGCCGCGGCGCTGGCGCTGCAGTCCCGCGATGGTGAGGCCTTCCTGCTCGCCCCCGACCCGCCGCCGGAGCGACGGGAGCGGGACCGGCGCGGTCACGAAGACCGACCCGAAAGGCCGCGACAGACAAGGCCTTTCACCACCTATCGGATCGATGTGGGCAAGCGGCACAAGATCGGGCCGGGTGCCATCGTCGGGGCCATCGCCAACGAAGGTGGTCTGCACCGCAGCGATTTCGGTCACATCGCTATCGGCCCGGACTTCTCCATGGTCGAACTGCCGGCCAAGTTGCCCCGGGCGGTGCTCAAAAAGCTTGAACAGACCCGCATCTCGGGGGTCTTGATCAACCTTCGACCCGATCGCAACCCCGGCAAGGGCAAGCCCGCGCACCACGGCAGCGGCAAGCCACGCCGGAAGCGGGACGGATGACCCTGTCCCAGGCCGAGGACGCCCAAGGCGGCCTCGAGCAGACCTCCGGCGTCGACCGGGTCGCATCGCTCACCGGCGTCCGGGCGGTCGCGGCGCTGCTGGTCGTCGGGACCCACGCCGCCTACACGACCGGCAAGTACACCCACGGCTACTGGGGTCTGTTCGGTGCGCGACTGGAGATCGGGGTACCGATCTTCTTCGTGCTGTCCGGTTTCCTGCTGTTCCGGCCGTGGGTGAAGTCGGCAGCCACCGGCAGTCCCTGGCCGTCGTTGAGTCGCTATGCGCGACACCGGGTTCGGCGCATCATGCCCGCCTACGTCGTCACCGTGCTGGTCGCCTACATGCTGTATCACTACCACGAAGCCGGCCCGAATCCCGGCCACAGTTGGCTGGGCCTGATCCGCAACTTGACGTTGACCCAGATCTACACCGACGGCTACCTCGGCAAGTATCTGCACCAGGGCCTCACCCAGATGTGGAGCCTGGCCGTCGAGGCGTCGTTCTATGTGCTGCTGCCGGCGTTGGCCTACCTGCTTTTGGTGCTGATGTGCCGACGCCAGTGGCGCCCCAAGGTGCTGGTGGCGGCCATCCTGCTGATGATGCTGATCAGCCCCGGTTGGTTGGTGCTGGTGCACACCGACCGACTGTTTCCCGACGGCGCCAGATTGTGGTTGCCGACCTATCTCGCCTGGTTCCTGGGCGGCATGCTGCTGACCGTGCTGCAGGCGATGGGGGTGCGTGCCTACGCGGCGGTGGCCATACCGTTGGCGATCGTCTGCTACTTCATCGTGTCCACCCCGATCGCGGGGGCCCCGACCACCTCGCCCGCCTCGCTGCCCGAGGCGCTGTGGAAGACCATCTTCTACGCGGTGATCGCCACGCTGGCGGTGGCGCCGCTGGCGTTGGGCGACAAGGGTCGGTATTCCCGGCTGCTGGCCAGTCGGCCGATGGTGTGGCTCGGCGAAATCTCCTACGAGATCTTCCTGATCCACTTCATGACCATGGAGTTCGCGATGGTGCACATCGTGCGGGCGCGGGTCTACACCGGTCCGATGCTCAACCTGTACATCGCGACGGTGGTGGTCACGGTGCCGTTGGCGTGGCTGCTGCATCGGTTGACCCGGGTCAGAGACGCGTAAGCGTGTCCGCGGCGGACGGCACCAGCGCCACCTCGGCGGCTCATCCGCGCCTGACGCTGTTCGCGGTGTGTCTCGCGGTGTTCATGCTGCTGCTGGACATGACCATCGTGTCAGCCGCGTTGGCCAACATCCAGGCGTCGCTGGATGCCGAATTGAGTGGACTGCAGTGGGTGGTGGACGCCTACGCGCTGCCGATGGCGGGACTGCTGCTCACCGCCGCCACCGTGGGCGACCGCCTCGGCCGCCGGCGGCTCTATTTGATCGGGATGACGGTGTTCACCGCGGCCTCCACCGCCTGCGCGCTGGCCGGCAGTATCGAGGCGCTGAACCTGAGCCGGGCCGTGCAGGGGGCGGGTGGGGCGGTGCTGCTCGGCGTCTCGCTGCCGATGGTCGCAGCAGCCTTTCCCGAACAGCGCAGCAGGGGCATCGCGATTGCGATCTACGGCGCGGTGATGGGTGCGGCCGCGGCCGCCGGGCCGTTGCTGGGCGGAGCGCTGGTCGGCGCTTTCGGCTGGGAGTCGATCTTCCTCATCAACGTGCCGATCGGGGCGGTGGCGCTGGGCGTCGCCTGGCGCTATGTGTCGGAAACCCGTGCGGCACAACACCGCCCGCTTGACCTGACGGGCGCCGCGATCCTGTCCGGCGCATTGTTCGCCGGCGTGTACGTGTTGATCGAAGGTAACCGCCGCGGCTGGACCGACCCGGTGATCCTGACGCTCGGCGCGGCCGCCGTGGCCGGCCTGCTGGCGTTCTGCTGGTGGGAGTCCCGCGTCAGCGCGCCGATGCTCGACCTGAGCGTGGTGCGCCGGCCCGGGTTCGCGGGGGTGTCGATCGCGGCCTTCGCGGCGGCCGGAACGTTGATTGCGTCTACCAACTATCTGGCGCTGTATCTGATGAACACGTTGGGATACAGCCCTTTCCAGTCGGGACTGCGTGCTCTGCCGTTGACCGTCGCCTGTGTGGTGGGCGCCCCGCTCGCCATGGTGGCCGCCCGGTACGCGCCGGCCTGGACGTCGATCCCGGGCGGGGTGGTGCTGATCGCAGCGGGGTTGTGGCTGATGACCGGCGTCACCGAAACCACGCAGTGGACACACTTCATCGCGGGGTCGATCGTGGCCGGCCTCGGCCTGGGCGGCCTGTTCGCGCTGACCTCGGACATCGCACTGCAATTCGTCCCTGCCGAGGACGCCGGGATGGCGACCGGGGCGGTCAGCACCGTTCGGCAGATCGGCATCCTGGCCGGGGTCGCCGGGCTCGGTGCCCTCTTCAGCCGACATGCCGCCGACGGCGCGTCGGCCGGTCTGAGCAAACTGGCCGGTGTGCCTTCCGGGCCCCGGCAGGTGCTGGTCGACCGGTTGTCGGCCGGTGCCGGTCTGCGGGTGCTCGACTTTCTGCCCGACGAGCTCAAACCGGCGGTGCCCGTCATCGCCCGGGTAGCCCGGCAGGCCAGCGCCGACGGTATGCAGGCGGCGCTGGTGGCGGCCGCCGTCGCCGCGACGCTGGCCGCGGTCGCGGCGGCGATACTGATCGCACTGGGAGCCCGTCGCACGTCGTAACGCTGTTTGCTGACAATCGCCCTGGGTAACCTGCGAATACCATGATGGGCGACGCGAGCATCATCCCCGCAACCGCTGGCGGCCGCTACAGCGTTGTGATTTCGACCAACCCGGCAGATATCGAAGCCGCGCAGCGGTTGCGTTATCGGACCTTTGCCGAGGAGATGGGCGCGGCGCTGCCCCGGGCGATTCCGGGTCCGCTGACCGGGGAGATGATCGATGTCGACCAATTCGATCCGTACAGCGAGCACCTGCTCGTCCGCGACGAATCTGCCGGGCAGATCGTCGGCTGTTACCGACTGCTGCCGCCCGACGGTGCCCGCGCGGCCGGTGGGATATTCGCCGACACGATCTTCGACATCGGCGGTTTGAATGCGCTGCGGCCCACGCTGGTCGAACTCGGCCGCGCGAGCGTGCATCCCGAGCATCGCAGCGGCGCGGTGATGGGCCTGCTGTGGGCGGGCATCATCCGCTATCAGGAACTGACCGGCCACGAATGGGGCGTGGGCTGCCTGTCGGTCCGGATGGAGGGCGGTGGGCCGCGGGGAGCCCTGGTGCGCGGTGTGCGCGACTTCGCGTTCGGTGCGCATCCGGCGCCTCCGCAATACCGGGTCACGCCCCGAAACCCGGTGCGGGTCAACGGTTTGAGTCTCTCGGAGCTACCCGACCCGGGCCGGGTGCGCATCCCGCCGATGGTGCAGGGTTCGTTGCGGATCGGCGGACTGATCTGCGGTGAACCCTCTTACGACGCGGACTTCGACATGGCCGATTTCGTGGTGCTGATCAACAGGTCCATGGTGCGTGGACGCTACCTGGAGCGGTTGACGCGCGCGCATGCCCATGCCTGAACACACCGATCTGCTCGGCATCGGTTTCGGCCCGTCCAACCTCGCGCTGGCGATCGCGCTGGCCGAGTTGGACCGCGAGGCGGTGTTCATCGAGGCGCAGCCCGAGTTCGGTTGGCACCGTGGAATGTTGCTGCCGGGCGCCAGAATGCAGATCCCGTTTCTCAAGGATCTGGTCACGTTACGAAACGCCAAGAGCCACTTCACTTTTCTGAACTACCTGAGTGAGCGTGGCCGGATCGTCGACTTCATCGGTCGGCATACGATGTTTCCGAGCCGGATGGAGTTCCATGACTATCTGGCATGGGCCGCAGCCGGGCTCGGCGCCGACGTCCGTTACGGGCAGCGCATTGTCGAGGTGACGGCGGACGATTCGGGCATGCTGGTGCGCGCGCAGTCCGGGTGGGCCATGCACGCCGGTGCCCTGGTGCTCGGCACCGGCCTGTGCCCGATGCTGCCGCACGGCAGGTCCGAAACCTCCCGGCAGTGGCACAGCCACCGCCTGCTGTCCCGTCTTGCTGCCCTCGATGTTGCTGACCCGAAACGATTCGCGGTGGTCGGCGCGGGGCAGAGCGCAGCGGAAGTAGCCAGCTACCTGCATCAGACCTACCCCGCGACCGAAGTGCGCGCGGTCTTCACCCGCTACGGATACAGCGTGGCCGACGACAGCCCTTACGCGAATCGCATCTTCGATCCGTCAGCCGTGGACGACTTCTACACAGCCGACCAGTCACTGCGACAACGACTCCTCGATTACCACCGGTCGACCAACTACTCGGCGGTGGATGCGGAACTGATCGACGCACTCTATGCGCGCGAGTACGCCGAACGGGTGTCCGGCGAGCGCCGATTCTTCATCGACAATGCATCCGAAATTACTGCCACGCAGGAACATTCGGATGGGGTGCAGGTGACGATCACCCACCTGATCGACCACTCGCAGCAGACCCTGGACTGCGATGCAGTGATCTACGCGACGGGCTATGCGCCGCTGGATGTCCGGCACTTCCTGGGCGAGCTGGCCTGTCTTTACCAGTTCGACCCGGCGGGGCGCCCGCTGGTCACCCGGGATTACCGACTGGTGCCCACGTCAGCGGCGCCCGGGGACATCTATTTGAACGGCTCGGTAGAGCACACGCACGGGTTGGGCTCCACTTTGTTGTCGAACGTCGCGGTGCGAGCCGGGGAAATTGCGGCGAACTTTGCCGCTCGGCCATGACCGACCCAGCGTGATAGGTTACCCTTACCTAACTTGATGGGAGGCGAGGATGGCCGAAACGAAGGCGTCGCGGGGCTGGCAAGGCACCGTGCTCAAGCTGATGGGTGCCGGGGACTACCGCCTCACCGTGACCCGCCGACGGGAGATCAGTCCGCACTACCTGAGGGTGAGCTTCGAGGACGGCGGGATGTTGGCCTCGCATGCGGTGCACCCGACGATGTGGATCCGAATGTGGTTTGCCGACGGCGACCGTTCGCACCAACGCGGCTACACCCTCGTCGACCCGGATCCACAGGCGGGCACCTTCGACGTCGAGTTCGCCTTGCACGACGGGGTCGCTTCGGACTGGGCACGCAGCGCGCAACCGGGTGACACCATCGACGCGACGGTACTGGGCAGCAAGTTCGCCATCCCGGAACCGGCGCCCACCGGGTACGTCATCGTCGGCGACACCGCCTCGCTGCCGGCCATCAACTCCCTGCTGGGTGCGATCGGCGACGCCCCGGCGCGGGTGTTTCTGGAGGCCGGTTGTGACGACGACAAGAACTTGCCGGTGGCCCGCAACGCCGATGTCGTCTGGGTGGATCGGCACAGCGCGGACGAGTCGCTGATCGAGACAGTGCGCGCGGCGGCGTTCGACGCCGGCGACCACTTCGGTTGGGTCGCGTGCAGTATGCGTACCACGCGCTCGGTAGCCCGCGTACTGCGGGAAGAATTTGGGATACCACGCAAATCTATTAAGGCGCAGGCCTATTGGACGAACTGACCGGTGATACCACCGGGACGACGAACTCTTCGATCATTGCCTGTTCGTCATCCTCGTCGCGGCCGGGGAACATCAGCAGCGAGATGATCATCCGCACCGTCCAGCGCGCGCGGCGTTGCACCACGGCGGGGTCGTCGGGTCCCAGCGAATTCAGAAAGTTGGAGGCCAGGGCGGTGATCACCTCGGACTGCCCGGCCAGTTCGCCACCGATCGGCAGCACGGTGGACCCGAACCACGCTGACAGCGCCGGACTTTCGCGCACCATCCGCAATGTGGCGCTGATGCCGGCGACCAGTCGCTGGTGTGGATCCCCGACCCGCTCGATCGCCTGCAGGATCTCTCGGCCCAGTCGGTGCGTCTCCCGGTGCACATAAGCGGTGCGCAGCGCCTCCCGGCTGTCGAAGTATCGGTACAGCGTTGCCCGCGAACACCCTGCGGCTCTGGCGATTTCGTTCATGCCGACCGAGGAAGGATCCTGTTCGGTGAACAGTCGCTCGGCGGCATCGAGGATGCGGTCGGCAGCGGCTTCGCTGCGGCGATCGGCCAGCCAGTCCATCAGGCCTTGATCCTGATCGGCACCGACAGCGGACGGCGTACGTAGCTACCACCGGACCACACCGGTTCGCCGACCTCGAAATCGGGGCAGCGACTGAGTAATTCGGTCAACGCGACCCGGGATTGCATGCGTGCCGCGGCCGCGCCCAGGCAGTGGTGTGCGCCATGACTGAAAGTCAGGATGTTGCGCGGGCGACGCCGCACATCGAGTTCGCCTGCGTCAGAACCATATACGCGCTCGTCGCGGTTAGCCGAGCCGTACACCAACAGCACCCGGCGCCCGGCCGGGATGGTGGTGTCCTCGATCGTGACGTCGCGGGTTGCGGTGCGGGCCAGGTTCTGTGCCGGTGAGGTGAGTCGCAACAGTTCGTCGACCGCGTCCGGGATCAGGCCGGGGTCATCGACCAGCAGCTGTCGCTGATCGGGCCGTTCATACAGCAAAGGCATTGAGCCACCCAGCATTCCGGTGACGGTGTCGTTTCCGCCGGTGACCATGGTGAAGGTGAAGCCCAGGATCGACAGGATGCCGGCCATATCGCCGTCGGTGCCCACCCCGGCGGCCACCAGGTGCGAGATGGTGTCGTCCTCGGGTTCGGTGCGGCGCCGTTCGATCAGTGCGGTGAAATACGCCATCATGGTCCCGACTGCGTCGCCGACGGTTTCCAGCGCGCTGACGATGCCGCCCTCGGCGGTGTTGGCCGCGACGATGGCCTGGGTCCAGCCGTCGAACTGCGCCCAATCCTCTTCGGGCACACCGAGATAATGCGCCACCACCATCGAGGGCAGCGGCTTGAACAGCTCGGTGACGATGTCGCCACCCCCGTTGGCGCGGATCTTCTCGATTCGTTCGACGACGAATTCGCGCACCTTGGGTTCGACGGCCTCGACCTGTCGCGGGGTGAATCCCCGGGACACCAGTTTGCGAAACTGCGTGTGCACCGGCGGGTCCTGCATCACCATGGGCGGGTTGTCCCGCAGCCCGATCATGTCCAGGTCGCCGTAGTTGACGGTCAGACCTTCCGCGGAGGAGAACGTCCGGTGGTCGCGGGCGGCGGACCAGACGTCGGCGTGGCGGGTCAGCACGTAGTAGTCGTGCTCAGGATGTCCCGGCGGGACGACGTGGTGCACCGGGTCGTGGTCGCGCAGCGCTTTGTACATCGGCCAGGGATTCGGCCAGGTCTCGGCGGTGGCCAGGACGAACTTCACGGGCGCTTCGTGAGACACAACAGCAGTCATGTCTTATTATTACGACAGATCCGAAGATGCGTCAACGGCTGCGATCGCGGCGGATCAGCTTCGGCGCCACGCGAAGCCGCACCGATCAGATCCCCGACCCAGGGTTCAGAATCCCCAACGGATCCAGCGCATCCTTGATCCGCCGGTTCAGGTCCATCACCTCAGGTCCGAGATAGTCGCCCAGCCAGGGCCGTTTCAACCGCCCGACACCATGCTCACCGGTGATGGTGCCGCCCAGCCCCACGGCCAGGTCCATGATCTCGCCGTACGCCAGCTGGGCGCGTTCGGCCATCGCGGCATCGTCGGGGTCGAACACCAGCAGCGGGTGCGTATTGCCGTCCCCGGCGTGGGCGATCACCGAGATCATCAGGTCCCGCTCCTCGGCGATGCGCGCAATCCCGGTCACCAGCGAACCCAGCGCCGGCAGTGGCACCCCCACGTCCTCCAGCAACAACGATCCCTTGGCTTCGACCGCCGGGATGCAGAACCGGCGGGCGGCGACGAACGCCTCCCCCTCGTCGGGGTCGTCGGTGGAGAACACCTCGGTGGCACCATGTTCGGCGAACACCGTGGCCATCAACTCGGCATCTTCCGCGCCGGCGCGACCCCGTTCGTCGGAAGCGGCCACCAGCATCGCTGCCGCGCCGCGGTCCAGGTCCATTCGCAAGGTGTCCTCGACGGCGTTGATCGCCACCGAGTCCATGAACTCCAGCATCGCCGGGCGCAGCCGGGCGGTGACGCCGAGCACCGCATCGACGGCGGATTCCACCGACGCGAAACTGGCCACCACCACGCTCAACGGGTTCTGGGCTGGCATCAACCGCAGCGTCACCTCGGTGACCACGCCCAGCGTTCCTTCGCTGCCCACGAACAGCTTCGTAAGAGAAAGTCCGGCAACGTCTTTCAGGCGCGGACCGCCCAGCCGCACCGCGGTGCCGTCGGCCAGCACCACCTGCATGCCCAACACGTAGTCGGTGGTGACGCCGTACTTCACGCAGCACAGCCCGCCGGCGTTGGTGGCGATATTGCCGCCGATGCTGCAGATCTCCCACGACGACGGGTCCGGGGGATACCACAGCCCGTGCTCGGCGACGGCCTTCTTCACCTCGGCGTTGAACAGGCCCGGCTGGCATACCGCGGTACGGGTCACCGGGTCGACGGTGATATCGCGCATCTTCTCTGTGGACAGCACGATCCCGTTGTCCACCGCCGTCGCCCCGCCGGACAAGCCGCTGCCGGCGCCGCGGGTCACCACCGGCACCCGGTGTGCAGCCGCCCACCGCAGCACGGTCTGCACCTCTGCAGTGTGGCGCGGGCGCACCACGGCCAGCGGTTTGCCCGCCGAAGGGTCCAGCGCACGGTCCTGTCGGTAGCCCTCGGTCACCGCGGGATCGGTGATCACCATCCCGTCGGGCAGTTCGGCGATGAGGTCCTCCAGCACACGCCGATCCTACGTCGCTTGATCCACCGCAAACTCCGGCGCGCGGTCCAGTTCCCGCAACGCCGGCAGCCGCAGGCAGATCAGCCCGGTCGCCAGAATCGGCAACGCCAGCGCCAGGAACGCGACGTGCAAGCCGGCGGCGTCGGTCAGCGGGCCGGCCAGCAGCAGACCCAGCGGACCGGCGCCGTAGGCCAGCGACGTCATCACGCCGACCACCCGGCCGCGCAGCTGCGTCGGGGTGCGCGTCTGCACGACGTAGGCGTAGATCGGCTGGATCGGCCCGTACACCACGCCCACCACCGCGACCAGCGCCAGGATCACCGGCAGCGGCGGCAGCAGCGCAATCAATGCCGCGGCCGCGCCCAGGGTCAGGACCGCGGCCAGCATGATCATCCGGCGCGGTACCCGTTGGGCCAGCGCCACGTAACCCAGCGCACCCACCAACCCGCCCAGCGACAATGCCATCAGCACCGTCCCGAGCTGTCCCGGCTGATTGCGGTCGGTGAAGTACTTCGGGAACAGCACGCTTTCCATCGGCAGGTACAGCGCGGTGACCACCAGGTCGATCAGCGCCAAGGTGCGCAGCACCCGCAAACTCCACACGAAGCGCAAGCCTTCGGAGATCCCCGACCGCAGACCCTCGGGCCGCGAGGCATGCAGCGGTTTACCGGCACCCTCGAGGCGCAGCACCGAGATCGCCAGGATGGACAATGCGAACGCAGCGGCGGTGATCCACATGGTGGTGATGCCGCCGACCGTTGCGATCATCAGCCCGCCGATCCCCGGACCGACCATGAAGGCCAGGTTGAGGATCGCCTCGTAAAGGCTGTTCACGCGGTCCAGCGACCACCCCGCCCGGGCGGCGGCCTCGGGCAGCATCGACTGGCGGGCGGTGATGCCGGCCGGGTCGAAGGCCGCCGCGCACGCGCCCAGCCCGGCCAGCACCGCAACGTTGACCGCCTGCTCGCCGAACGCCCACGCCACCACCGGGACCGCGGCCACCGCTGCCCCGGACAGCGCATCGGCCACCATCGAGACCCGCCGGCGCCCGAAGTAGTCCACCGCGGTGCCTGCGACCAGCGTGGAGAACAGCAGCGGCAGCGTGGTCGCGCCCGCGACGATCGAGGCCTGTCCCGCGCTGCCCTGTCGCTGCAGCACCAACCAGGGAAACGCGACCAGGGAGATACCGTCGCCCGCACCTGCCATCAGGGTGGCGAACAGGACCAGCAGGGCCGGGGTCTTGTGGTTCACGGGCTTCTTCTCGTTCATGGATACCCTTGATGTGGTCGGGCCGAATGTAGCGGTAAACCACCCGCCGGAACCACCGAATTTCGGTGCAGCCGAGCGCCGCCGGCTGGGTGAATGCAGGATGTACGTGTGTCGCTCCGCCATCCCCGCACCGGCCGCGCCTTCGACTCGCCGGTGCCGCCCGGCTCGGGGTGGCCGGGTGACAGGGCGACGCCGCAGACCCCGGTGGCCGCCGACGCTGCGCAGGTCACCGAGCTGGCGGGGGCAGCGGGGTCCATCGCCGAGCTGGACGCGCAGAGCAGCGTGTGCCGGGCGTGCCCGCGCCTGGTCACCTGGCGCGAGGACGTCGCGGTGACCAAACGACGCGCGTTCGCCGAACAGCCGTACTGGGGACGACCGGTGCCGGGGTGGGGTTCGGAGCGTCCGCGGCTGCTGATCGTCGGGCTGGCTCCCGCCGCCAACGGCGCCAACCGCACCGGACGGATGTTCACCGGCGACCGGTCCGGCGACCAGCTCTACGCGGCGCTGTTCCGGGCCGGGTTGGTGAACCAGCCGACCAGCGTCGACGCCGCAGACGGCTTGCGGGCCAAGCAGATTCGCCTGGTCGCCCCGGTGCGTTGCGCGCCGCCGGCCAACGCCCCGACGCCGGCCGAGCGGGATACCTGCGCGCCCTGGCTGGGTGCGGAGTGGCGGCTGGTGTCGGCGCACGTGCGGGTGCTGGTCGCCCTCGGCGGGTTCGCCTGGCAGGTCGCCCTGGCGATGACGGGCGCTCCCAAGCCCAAACCAAAGTTCGGTCACCGGGTCGTCGCCGAGTTGCCTGCCGACAAGCGCCTCCTCGGCTGCTACCACCCGAGCCAGCAGAACATGTTCACAGGTAGGTTGACTCCGGCAATGCTCGACGAGGTGTTCGCGGACGCAAAGAAGCTGGCAGGGATCAGGTAATGGTGGAATCGGTGCTGGTGTCCGGTGCCAGCGTGGCGGGCCTCGCTGCGGCGTATTGGCTTGGGCGCAATGGCTATTCGGTCACTGTGGTGGAACGTCATCCGGGGCTGCGGCCGGGCGGGCAGGCAATTGACGTGCGTGGGCCGGCGCTGGAGGTGCTGGATCGGATGGGTCTGCGGGCCGTCGCCGAAGATCTCAAGACCCGCATCAAGGGTTTTTCCGTCGTCGACCGTGACGGCAACGAACTGTCCAGGGACACCGAATCCACGCCGACCGGTGGGCCGATCGACAATCAGGACATCGAACTGCTGCGCGACGATCTGATCGGATTGCTTTACGACGAAACCAAATTGAAGACCGAGTTCCTGTTCGACGACACCATCGTCACCATCAGCAATCTGGGACCGTCCGTCGACGTGACATTCGAGCATGCCGACCCCCGCAGCTTCGATCTGGTGGTCGGCGCGGACGGCCTGCACTCGAACGTGCGCCGACTGGTGTTCGGTCCCGAGGACCGTTTCAAGAAGCGACTGGGAACGTACGCGGCGATCTTCACCGTGCCGAACTTCCTGGAACTGGACTACTGGCAGATGTGGCACTACGGCGACACGAGCATGGCGGGCGTGTACAGCGCGCGCAACAACTCCGAGGCGCGGGCAATGCTCGGATTCATGGAACCCGACGTGCGAATCGACTACCGCGACAGGGAACTTCAGTTCGCCGAGCTGGACAGGCGAATGGCCGACGACGGGTGGGTCCGTCCGCAGTTGCTCGAGCTGATGCGATCCGCGCCGGATTTCTACTTCGACGAGATGGCGCAGATCGTGATGGATCACTGGTCGATCGGACGGGTGGTGCTGGTGGGCGACGCCGGCTATTGCTCCTCGCCGATGTCGGGCCAGGGGACCAGCCTGGCGCTGCTGGGCGCCACCATTCTGGCCGGCGAACTCAAGCTGGCCCGCCTCGATCACGGACTCGGATTCGCCAACTATTTCAAGCGCTTTCGCGCCTACACCGAACGCACCCAGTTCCTGGCCACCGACAGCATCCCGGGTGGCGCACCCATTTCGCAGGAACAGTTCGACCTGATCGTGAACTCGATCACGTTGATGAACTACTGAGGGAAGGTTCCTGCCGCCGAACGCGTTGTTCCCGTCGTGCGCCTTTCCGTTCTTGATCTCGTCCCGGTGCGCACCGACCAGTCCACCGGGAACGCGCTGGCGGCCACCGTGTCGCTGGCGCAGACCGCCGACCGTCTGGGTTTCACTCGGTACTGGATCGCCGAACACCACAACATGCCATCAGTGGGTGCGACCAATCCGCCGGTGCTCATCGCCTATCTCGCCGCGCAGACCCGGCAGCTGCGGCTGGGTTCGGGTGGGGTGATGTTGCCCAACCACGCGCCGTTGACCGTCGCCGAGCAGTTCGCGCTGCTGGAGGCCGCCGCGCCGGGCCGTATCGACCTTGGCATCGGCCGTGCCCCCGGCTCCGATCCGGTCACGTCCTACGCGCTGCGTGGCGGGAAGGACGACAGCGACATCGCGAACTTCCCGGACTACCTCGACGATGTGGTCGCGCTGATGAGCGCCCACGGAGTGCGGGTGCCGCTGCGTTCGGGGGATTACACGCTCAAGGCGACTCCGGCCGCGGTCAGTGAGCCGCGGTTGTGGTTGTTGGGCTCGTCGATGTATTCGGCGCGGCTGGCAGCTGCCAAGGGACTGCCGTATGTATTCGCCCATCACTTCTCCGGTCAGGGCACCGAGGAGGCGCTGCAGTATTACCGCTCGCATTTTCGTCCCGGCGACCTCACGGCCGAACCGCTGACCTTCCTGACCGTCAATGCCGCCGTCGCCGAAACCCGGGACGAGGCAACGGATTTGATCCTGCCCAACCTGCAGATGATGGCTCGGTTGCGCACCGGGAAACCGCTCGGACCGGTGCCGTTGGTCGAGGAGGCCCGCGGGGCGCAGTTGACGCCGCCCGAGCAGCACATCGTCGACAGTGGGTTGCGCCGCGCTGTGGTCGGCGCACCCGCCGAGGCGGCCGAGCAGCTGCGTGTGTTGGCCGAGCGGTTCGAGGTCGACGAGGTGATGGTGCATCCGGTCGCCTCGGCACACCGCGGCACCGACCCGGCGACCGCACCCGCCCGGGTGGCGACGCTGGAGCTGCTCGCCAAAGAGCTGTTCTGACCCGGCCCGTCTTACGCCAACGTGGCGGACGGCGGCGGATTGTTCGCCGCCGGATCGGGCACGTGCCTCTCGATCCATCGCTGCAGATCAGCTGCCGGCAGCGGCGGGCTGTGCACGAAACCCTGGGTGATGGTGCAGCCGTACTGACGCAGCGCGCGCAGGGTCGCCTCGTCTTCGACGCCCTCGGCTACCAGGTCGGCGCCCAGACTGGCGGCCAGCGCCACGGTGGATCGCACGATCGCCACCGACCGGGGATCCTGGGCGAGTCGTGCCACGAACACCCGGTCGAGTTTGAGCTCGTCGACCGAGACATCCTGCAGCCGCGCCAGCGAGGACCAGCCGGTGCCGTAGTCGTCCAGCGAAATGCGCACACCGAGCTGCTGCAGCGCAGCGACGGTGTTGCGGGACCGTTCCGAGTCGACCAGCGTGCTCTCGGTGATCTCGATGATCAACGCGTCGGCGGGCAGGCCGTGGGTGCGCAACTGCTGCTCGATGGTGCCCACCAGGTCCAGATCCAGCAGGTTCGTCGTTGACAGGTTCACCGCGACGGTCAATCGCAGGCCCTGCTCACGCCAGCTGCGGATCTGCTCGAGTGCGACGTTGACGGTACGGTTAGCGACCTTGCGCATCAGGCCGGCGCGTTCGGCGGCGGGCAGGAACTCCTCCGGCAGCAACAACCCGCGGCTGGGATGATGCCAGCGCAGCAAGGCCTCGACGCTGTGCACGCTGCCGTCGTGGGCGTTGATCTTGGGTTGGTAATGGCAGGTCAGGTCGGCGCCGTCGACCAGCGCGACGCGTAGTTCCTCGATCAGGTTGGGATCGTTGTCGCGGTACAGCTCGTACGCCGAGTCGTACACCACGATCTTGCTCCGGGTGGACTTGGCGTGCGGGATCGCAATCTCGGCGCGGTTCAGCAGCTCCTGCGGATGATCGCAGTGGTCGGGGTACAGGGCGATGGCGATGCGGGCGTCGACCTGCACGGTCATCGGATCCAGCGTGAACGGGTGCCCCAACGCCTCCAGCAATCGGCCCGCCTGTGCGCGCGCCGCGATCAGGTCGGCCCCTTCGGCAAGCAGGATCGCGAACTGGTCGTCACCGGCGCGGGTGAGCAGATCCTCCCGACGTACGTTCTGGGACAGTCGGTTCGCGATCTGGCACAGCAGCTCGTCACTGAAATGGTGGCCGACCGTGTCGCTGATCTCCTGGAATTCGTGCAGTTGCAGCAGCAGCAGCGCGCGACGGGCCGGGGTCCTGGTGCTCAGGGTGGGGGTGAGCACGGGTGTGGACGGCGGAGAAGTGGGCACCTCGGTCAGCGCTGTGGCCAGCGACCGCCGGTTGGGCAGCGTGGTCAGCTCATCGGTCATGGCCCGCTTGTGGGTTTCGGCCATGATGCTGACCTCGCGGAACGTCACCGAGAACCGCGCTGCCACCGCGATCAGACTCAGCGCCGCCAGAATCTGCGCGGCGCGGGATTCGGGCCCCACCGCGGTGACGGACAACGCGACGATGGTGCATGCCACCGGTGCCACATAGGGACCCAACCCGCGCCTGGGCAGCGGCGGCACCGACGACCACGCCGCCCAGCTGGCCGCTGCGATCAACAGCGAGGAGGCGGGCCAGAACGCGTCGAGGATGGTGCCGACCCGATAGTCGCTGGCGGACGTCTCGAACAGGTACGCGGTGTCGGCCGTCGCGAACAGGACGAACCCGGCCGCCAGCAGTCCCCAGCGGAATTCGTGCCGCCAGCCCAGGATCGGCAGCATCCCGGCGGCCAGCGCCAGCAGCACCAGGTCGAACCACGGGTAGACCAGTCCCACCAGCACGGTGGCCGGTGCCCGCAAGGCGGCGTCGTGAATGGGCCCGGCCATCAGCGCGGCGCCGACGGCCGCCATGGCCAGGCCGCACACGACGGAATCGAGACGGATCGGGACGGGCACCCGTTTCAGCCGGAAGCGCATCAGCAGTAACAGACCGGCGTAGGTGAGCGGGTAGAACGCCAGATAGGCCGGATCGGCGATCGACGGCGACTGACCTTCGTGGACCCAGCGGGTGTAGATGATGTCGCCGAATGCCGAAGAGGCCATCCCGACGGCGATCAGGATCCACGCCGGACGGTCGGCCGTGACGCGGTAGCCGCGGACGGCGACCAGCGACGCGGCGAACAGGTTCAGCGCGGGATAGAGGACGTTGGCGAAGAACGGCGTGTGGTCGGCGCGCGGGTCGGGCCAGCACGACGCCGCGAAAATGACCACACCGATCGTCAGAAGCGTCAGCGCGATCCGGATGCCCAGCGGCGGCCACCGGACGCTCGGCGGTTGTTCGTAGGTTTCGTCCGGCTTCGGTCTGACCGCCGTGGCGAGCGGCCGGAAGGTGCGGGCCAGCGCGGTGGCGTTGGCCGAGCCGCTCACCGATCCGAAGGCGCTCGGGGCACCTCGGGGCAGCCGGCCGCCTTCGAGGCTGTTCTCGAACGCCGCGATCGCCGAATCGGCCGATTCGGGCAGTGCGTAGCGAAGTGGCAGATCCGGCACGAAGCTGCGGATGCATTGCCCGCCTTCGCGTTTGGCGGCATACATGGCCAGGTCGGCGTGGCGCAGCAGCTCGTCGACGGTGACGGTGGACTCGGCGACCGCCGCGGTGAACCCGATGCTGGGTCGGACGGCCAGGGGGACGCCGTCGATCACGATCGCCGGCTCGAACGCGTCAAGGACTCGTTGTGCCACGGCGTGCGATTTGGCGACCGGGCCTTCGACGAGCACGGCGAATTCGTCACCGCCGAGTCGGGCGACGGTGCCGGCCTGATCCAGCGCGGCGGTGAGCCGACCGGCGACCCGGACCAGCAATTCGTCGCCCGCCGGGTGGCCCAGCGCGTCGTTGACGGACTTGAAGTCGTCCAGGTCCAGGCACATCACCGCGATCGGTGCGGCGTGCTGGCGGCGACGGGAAACAGCTTCTTCCAAGGTGTGCAGGAAGTTCGCGCGGTTGGCCAGCCCGGTCAGGCTGTCCCGGAACGCTTCCTGGGCGACATCGCTCAACAGGCGCTGGTTCTCGACCAGCACCAGCAACTGCCGGATGAGCACCGTCGCCACCAGAATTCCGAGCCCCACCAGCAGCGGGCCGTGCCGCATCATGTGCAGGGCGTGGCCCAGCCCGATGGCGGCGGCCAGCACCAGCGGAAGGTAGGGCAGCCACAGCCGTACCCGCGAGGTGATCTCGTCGAGCGTCGGCGGGACATCAGACTCTTGCGCGCTCACCAGTCCGGCCAGCGCCGCCAGGCCCAAACCCGCCACCCGGCTGACGTCCACCAGATCGCCGGTGTGGTAGCTGCCGATGCCGGTCTGGAAGAGCACGACCATGTCGGTAAGACCGATGGTCACAATCCCGCTGGACAGCAGCGTCATGCTGCGGCGGCCGCCGGGGCGGCCCCGGGATAACACCAGGATCGCCGTGGTCATCAGGGTGACGTCGGCGAAGACGTGGACCACTGTGGTGGGCCGCGAACCGGTGTTGGTTTGCAGCAGTTTGTCCAGGACGAACACCCACGAGGCCACGAACAGCGATGTCGCCACGATGATGCCGTCCAGGACGAGTCGCCACAGGTTGTGGCCGGCCGGCTGGGCCAGCAGCAATAAGGCGGTGAGGGTGCCGACGGGATACAGCAGCAGCACGAACTCCGCTGCGGCCGGATGGGTGGCGTGGTCGAGTTCGGGTCGCACGTCCAGCGCCGCCCAGATGACTTCGCCGACAGCCCAGCCGGTCAGTGCCACCGCCATGGCCAGCCACCCGAACCTGAATCGCCCGACCGCCTGCCGGGCCGCCGCCACCGCACAACTGCTCGCGAACGTGAGGCACAGCACGGTCACGACCTGCACCACGGGCCGCGTCGCGTAGGGACCCTGCCAGCCGCACAGCGAAGAGCAGATCACCAGCAGCGCCGCGAAACCGTACCCGAGGACGACGGCACAACTGACGCCCATGCTCAGCCCGGTGAGCGGGCACGGCAGTCCCGTCCAGCGCTTCATTCCAGCTCCAGCTCGCGCGCGCATTTTCGGCGAAGTACCGACGAGCTTCACCGCGCTCCCACAGAATAGCTGCCGGACTCTGGTCCGACTCGATGACGAGCGACTACGCGGCCACCGGCTACGAGCTCGTCGCGGCCAGCGCGTCCCGCAGGATGCGCCCGGTGGCCTCCCGGTCCGGGTCGCGGCGCAGCACCATGCCTTTCACCAGCGACAGCTTGTCGCCGCTGCGCCGGGGCAGGACGTGCAGGTGGATGTGCAGGACGGTCTGGAAGGCGGCCCGGCCGTCGTTGATCGCGATGTTGGTCGCGTCCGCCAGGTCGGTGGCTTTGGCGGCCCGCGCGATGCGCTGGCCCAGGGTGATCATGCCGGCCAGCGTCTGTGGTGGCGTGTCGGCGAGGTCCACGCTGTGCTTCTTGGGGATGACCAGGGTGTGCCCGCGGGTGAACGGCCGGATGTCCAACAACGCCAGGTACTCGTCGTCTTCGCAGATCCGGATGGCCGGGGCGTCCCCGGCGACGATCGCACAAAACACGCAGGACATGCCGTCACCGTACTGGGTCGCGACAGTCCGGCCGCAGCCAGCGATACGCTGCGGCGGTGGACCCTCGTGATCTCGCGTTCGCCGGCGCGGCCGAACAAGCGCGCATGCTGGCCGACGGGGAAGTCACGGCGCCGGAGCTGCTCGAGGTCTACCTGGAACGCATCGAGCGGCTGGACAGCGAACTGCGCTGTTACCGGGTGGTGCGCTACGACGCTGCCCGCAAGGACGCCGAAACCGCCCAGCAACTACTGGACGCCGGGGTGCGCCGGCCGCTGCTCGGGGTGCCGCTAGCAATCAAGGACGATGTCGACGTCGCCGGTGAGGCGACCACCTACGGCAGCGGCGCGCACGGCCCGCCGGTAACCGACGACGCCGAGGTGGTGCGCCGGCTGCGGGCGGCGGGCGCGGTCGTGATCGGCAAGACCGCGGTGCCCGAACTGATGATCATGCCGTTCACCGAGTCGCTGACGTTCGGCGCGACGCGCAACCCGTGGAACCCGCGTCGCACGCCGGGCGGCAGCAGCGGCGGTAGCGCGGCGGCGGTCGCTGCCGGACTGGCGCCGCTGGCGTTGGGTTCCGACGGCGGCGGGTCCATCCGTATCCCGGCGACCTGGTGCGGATTGTTCGGACTCAAACCGCAACGGGACCGGGTCTCGCTGGAGCCGCACGACGACGCCTGGGAAGGGTTGAGCGTCATCGGTCCCATCGCGCGTTCGGTGCTGGATGCGGCGTTGTTCCTGGATGCGACGACGACGGTGCCCGGGCCCGACGGCGAGTTCGTCGCGGCGGCGACGCGCAGTCCCGGACGGCTGCGAATTGCGTTGAGCACCAAGGTGCCGACGCCGATGCCGGTCCGGGTGGGCCAGGCCCAGTTGACCGCGCTCGAGCAAGCGGGTGCGTTGCTGCGCGACCTGGGCCACGAGGTGATCGTCCGCGATCCGCAGTATCCGCCGTCGCTCTACGCGAACTATCTGCCCCGAATGTTGCGGGGCATCAGCGACGACGCCGACGCGCAGGCGCATCCCGAGCGGCTGGAGCCGCGGACCCGCACCATCGCGCGTATGGGTTCGTTCTTCTCTGACCGGCGGATGACCGCGCTGCGCGAGGCCGAGGTCGGTTTGAGCCGGCGGATCCAGTCGATCTTCCAGGACGTCGACGTGGTGGTGACTCCGGGCACCGCGGCCGGCCCGTCGCGGGTCGGCGCCTACCAGCGCCGCGGCGGGATCTCGACGTTGTTGCTGGTGGGCCAACGGGTTCCGTTTCAGCAGGTGTGGAACCTCACCGGCCAGCCCGCCGCCGTGGTGCCGTGGGACTTCGACGACGAGGGCCTGCCGATGTCGGTGCAGTTGGTCGGCCGGCCCTACGACGAGGCGACGCTGCTGTCGTTGTCGGCGCAACTCGAAGCGGCCCGACCGTGGGCGCAGCGGCGCCCACCGGTGTCATGAGCTGTTCAGCGCCCGCCAGGCGGCCAGTTTCACCCCGGGTTTGGTGGCGTGCGCCGGGCTGGTCGACGGCAGCCGCCGGCAATCGACGCCGGCGCGGTCACCGACGAAGCGCCCGTACAAGTCGGCCGCCTTCGCACCGTTGAAGTAAACCCGTTGGATGGCAGGGTATGTGGCGTATAGCTCAGTAAAATCGTTGATTACCAGGCTTTTCGGATCGATTGCGGAGTCCAGGCTGCCCAATCGGTGGCAGGCGTGCAACACATCCCACAGTGCCACCGCCCGATCCTGCAGGTTGGCCAGTCGTCGGGAATACGTTGCTGTGCAGTCGAATCCGAAGATTTCGCCAAGGATGGTCCAGAACGCGTTGCGCGGGTTCGCGTAGTACTGCTGTACGGCCAGCGACTGGGCGCTCGGAAACGAGCCCAGGATCAGGGTGGTGGCCCGGTTGTCGATAACCGGCGGCAGTCCATGCAGCTGCGGTGTGGTCGTCATTGTCTCGGTGGGTACCCCGGGTAACGCTGTCATGGCGAACGTTGCTGTTATCAGGGTATCCGTCGGTGCGTGGGTCGCGCGGCGGGCGCATCGAATCGCCACCCGTCGTTATACGTTGACCAAATGGCTGAGGACGTGGACGACGATCTGCTCGACGGGTTGGCCGGTGAGCAGCGCGCGGAGCGCGCAGAGCTGGTGGGGTGGCTGCAGGAGCAGGGCATCACCGCCGAGGAGATCCGTTCGTCCAGCCCGCCGCTGCTGCTGGCGAGCCGCCATCTGATCGGTGACGACGGCACCTACGTCTCCACCCGGGAGATCAGCGAGAGTCACGGCATCGATCTCGAGCTGCTGCAACGGATTCAGCGCGCCATCGGCCTGGCCCGGGTGGACGACCCCGACGCCGTGGTCCACATGCGCGCCGACGTCGAAGCCGCCGCGACGGCCCAGCAGTTCATCGAGTTGGGCTTGCCGCCCGACCAGGTGATCGCTGTCGTGCGGGTGCTCGCCGAGGGCTTGTCGCACGCCGCCGAGGTGATGCGGCACGCCGCGCTGTCGGCGATCATGCGCCCCGGGCTCAGCGAAGTGGAGATCGCGAAAGCGTCGAAGGAGCTGATCAGCAAGATCACCCCGCTGCTCGGGCCGATGATCCGGGAAATGCTGTTCATGCACCTGCGGCACATGATGGAGACCGAGGCGGTCAGTGCCGGTGAGCGGGCAGCCGGTCAGCCGCTGCCGGGTGCCCGCGCGGTCACGATCGCGTTTGCCGACCTGGTCGGATTCACCAAGCTGGGCGAGGTGATCTCGGCCGAGGAACTCGGGCAACTCGCGAACCGGTTGGCCGACCTCGCACGCGACCTGACCGCCCCGCCGGTGCGGTTCATCAAGACGATCGGTGACGCGGTGATGTTCGTCAGCCCCGAGCCGGCGCCGTTGCTGAACACCATGCTCGAGCTGGTGGAGAAGGTGGACACCGACGACGACTTTCCCCGGCTCCGGGCCGGGGTCGCGTCCGGGATGGCGGTGAGCCGGGCCGGTGACTGGTTCGGCAGTCCGGTCAACACGGCAAGCCGGGTCACCGGGGTGGCGCGCCCGGGCACAGTTCTGGTCGCCGAGTCGACCCGGGAGGCGCTGCAGACCGATTCCGGCGACGACGGTTTCGAGTGGTCCTTCGCCGGTGCGCGCCGCCTCAAGGGCATCAAGAACGAGACGAAAGTCTTTCGGGTTCGGCAGGGCGGGTGAGCCGGTCTCGCATATGGGCAGGCCCGGTGTGACTCTGGGGGGCGTCACCGACTCCGTCTTGCGCGGGTCTGACGCGGCCGGGTCTTACCCCTGCGTCCGGCACTTGAGATTCGGTCACTTCCGGGCCTGCTTCGTTACCAAAAATACAACTGGACCTGCCGGATCGCAACGGTTCTCAAGGTCGCACCGGGCGCCCGGGAGCGGTGGAGGAGGTTCGCCGAGCGCGAAATACATTCGGCAAACTTAGTAATCATGTAATGATGTAATCATGAGCATTCACCATCATGGACGGCGGCACGGCCGCCCCGGCGGCTGGCAGCAGGCCGACCAACCCGACGCAACGGGTGCGGCCGAGTGGTTCGCTGGACGGATCCCTGAAAGCTGGTTCGACGGCGATCCCGAAGTCGTCGTCGATCGGGAGGAAATCACCGTCGTCGGCAGACTCGGCGCGGCCGACGAAAGCGCCGAACGTGCCGAGGGCCGGGCGTCGCGATTCCGAAAGGAAACCCGGCCGGAACGGATGGCCATCGCCGACGAAGCGCAGGCCCGCTTCGGGCGCAAGGTGTCCTGGGGCGTCGAGGTCAACGGGGAACGAAAGTTGTTCACCCACATCGCGGTTCCGGTGATGACGCGGCTCAAGCAACCCGAACGCCAGGTGCTGGACACCTTGGTCGATGCCGGCGTCGCACGCTCCCGCGCGGATGCGCTGGCCTGGTCGGTCAGACTGGTCGGCGAACACACCGAGGAGTGGCTGGCCAAGCTGCGCAGTGCCATGTCCGCGGTGGATGACTTACGCGCCCAGGGGCCCGACCTGGCGCCACCGTCGTCGTCGAACTAGCGACTACTTTTCTTTGTCGATCTTGGCGAAGATCTTGTCGACGATCTGACCACCCTGGTTGGTGATCTTGAACCCGCAGGCATTGACGTCCACGATGATGTTGTTCGCCACACCCATCGCCCGCTGGCATTCCCAACCGTTGGCGCCTTCCTGGGTGTTCATCACTGTGATCTTCGGTGGGCTGCCCACGACCTCCGAGAAGGTCCACCGGTAAGTCTTGCCCTTGTTGGTGGCCGTAATCGTCTTCCCGGCGCACGTCTTCCACTTGGTGAACTGGGCTCGCACAATCGATTCCGCTTTGTCGGCGGTCGGAAAGGCGATCGCGGCCTCGTTGACCCAGTGGTCGTTGTTGTCGCCCGGCTCCGACAGAATCAGGCCGTTCAGCCCGGTGTAACCGGATCCGGAGTACACGGGTCCCTGACTGGTATACATCGCTCCCTGGCAGTCCGGCTGCGACAGCGTCACCGGCGAGTTGTCCATCGTCGTGATCGGCTTGCCGGGTTGCATGGTCGACGCACTCATCACCGAGTTGATCTCCGACGAGGTGAGCAACAGTGAATTCAGCCGGTCCTCGGAGATCGGCGGCTTCGGCTTGGTCGGCTCCGACTGGTTGACCAGCCAGATACCGATGCCGCCGATCAGGACAACCACGACGACCGCGACGGCGGCCAGGATGGGCCACAGGTTCCGTTTGCGTGGCGGCGGTTGCTGTCCCGGGTTCCAGGCGGGGACCGGTCCCGACGGGTGTGGCGGTAGCGGGCCACCGCCCTGGAAGTACTGCGGATGCGGCGGCTGATTCGGTGCGGCGATCGGGCCGCTCGAGCCCGCCCAGGCCGGCCGTTGCTGCGGGATCGGACCCGACGGTCCGGACCCGCCCGGATACTGGGGACCCGACTGCTGCGGTCGCGGCGGCGACGGGGGTGGCGGAGTCCGCGGCGGCGGCGGCACGGACCCGGCGGCCATGGTCGGCGGCAGCACGGTGGGGGCACCGGGCAGGACGGCTTCCTGGCTGCGGCGCACGATCTTGTCGGCGTGGTCCTGGTCGGGGCTGCTGAGCGCTTCGTGCGCGGCCAGGGCGAAGTCGCCGGCGCTGGAGTAGCGGTCTTCGGGCTTTTTAGCCATGCCACGCGCGATCACGGCGTCGAAGGCCTTGGGGATGCCGGCGCGCGCGGCACTGACCTGCGGGATCGGATCCATCAGATGAGCCGTCACCAACATGCCGGCGCTGTCCGCGCGGTAGGGCGCCCCCCCGGTCATGCATTCGAAGAGCACGCAGGCCAGGGA